>SXSO01000052.1 GCA_005792205.1 Bacteroidota bacterium
AAGTTTTTTCACTTTCAAGTTTGCGAAAAATTTCAAATGAAGGAGTTGAGTTTTCATCTCATATTGATGGTTCAAAACATTTTTTTTCTCCTGAAAATGTAGTAGAGATTCAAAGAATTATTGGTTCAGATATTATGATGGTGTTAGACGAGTGTATTGAATTTCCTTCAAGTTTTGAGAATGTGAAAAAATCAAATGAACTTACTTTGAATTGGGCAAAACGAAGTCGTGAAAAATTTCTTTCTACACTTCCACTTTATGAAAATTTTCAGTATCAATTTGGAATTGTACAAGGAAGTGTTTATCCTGAAATTAGAAAAATATCTTGTGAAAAATTGATTGAAATTGGGTTTGAAGGTTATGCAATTGGAGGTCTTGCAGTTGGTGAACCAAGTGAAAGAATGTATGAGATTGTAGAATTTTGTGATGAATTTTTGCCGGGAGAAAAACCACGATATCTGATGGGAGTTGGAACTCCTGAAAATATTTTGGAATGTATTGAAAGAGGTGTTGATATGTTTGATTGTGTGATGCCTACAAGAAATGGAAGGAATGCAAATGTATTTACAAAAAATGGAACTTTGAATTTGCGAAACGCAATTTACAAAACACAATTTTTGCCAATTGATGAAACTTGTGAATGTTATACTTGTAGAAGTTTTACTCGTTCATATTTAAGACATCTTTTTAATGCAAAGGAAATATTAGGACTTCAACTTGCTACAATTCACAATTTACATTTTTATCTTTGGCTTGTGAAAGAAGCAAGAAAAGAAATTTTACAAAACAATTTTTCAAATTGGAAAAAAAATATTTTATATTCGTTATCAAATAGTAACAATAAAATAGAAATTTTAGAATCGTATAATTAATTTAATAACAAAAAAAATAATCTCGTGAATAATATATTAAGCGTCATACTTCTTACTCCACAAGGAAATGCAGATGGTGGAGGAGGAATTTTTTCAACACTAATAATGTTTGGTTTGATAATTGCAGTTTTTTACTTTATGATTTTGCGTCCGCAACAAAAAAAGCAAAAGGAAAAAGTAAAAATGCTTGAAAGTTTGAATAAAGGTGATAAAGTAATTACAATTGGAGGAGTTCATGGAACAATTGTTGGTGTTGAAGATAGAACTATACTCGTTCAAGTTGCAGATAATGTGAAAATAAAATTTGAAAAAACTGCAATTGCATCAATTGGTGGAAAAGAAATTCAACAAAGTGCAAATTAAAATTTAAATGGAAATAAAATTAAATTCAATTGAAGAAGTTGTTGAAGATTTGAAGTTAGGAAAAATTGTCAGTGTTGTAGATGATGAAAATAGAGAAAATGAAGGCGACTTTATACTTGCTGCTGAAAAGACAACTCCTGAAAAAATAAATTTTATTTCCAAATATGGAAGAGGAATAATTTGTAGTGCAATTACATCTCAAAGAGCAAATGAATTGAGTTTAGATTTGATGGTGGAAAGGAATACTTCTCTTCATGAAACTCCATTTACAATTTCTGTGGATTATATTCATGGAACCACAACGGGAGTTTCGGCATTTGATAGAGCAAAAACTGTATTATCATTAGTTGATGAAGCTACAAAACCGAATGATTTAGCACGTCCCGGACATATTTTTCCATTGAAAGCAATGGATGGTGGAGTGTTGAGAAGAACAGGACATACTGAAGCATCAGTTGATTTATGCAAAATTGTAAACTTGAAACCAATCGCTGTGCTTTGTGAAATTCTTCATGAAGATGGAACGATGGCAAAACTTTCTGAACTTTTTGAACTTGCAAAAAAGTTTAATTTGAAAATCACATCTGTTAAATCGCTTATTGAGTTTAGAATGCAAAAGGAAAAACTTGTTCATAAAATTGTTTCTACAAATCTTCCGACGGAATTTGGAGATTTTCAACTTCACATTTATAAAAGCGAAACTGATGCAAATGAACACATCGCACTTGTGAAAGGAAAAATTCTTCCGAATATTCCAACTCTTGTGAGAGTTCATTCTGAATGTTTGACGGGAGATGTGTTTCATTCATTGCGATGTGATTGTAAATCGCAACTTAATTTGGCAATGTATAGAGTTGCAGAAGAAGGAAATGGAATTATTCTTTATATGCGACAAGAAGGAAGAGGACTTGGACTTTTAAATAAAATCAAAGCATATAAACTTCAAGATGAAGGGTTTGATACAGTTGAAGCAAATCAAAAACTTGGATTTAGTCCAGATCTTCGGGATTATGGAATTGGTGCTCAAATACTTCGTGATTTGAATGTTTCAAAGATGCGATTGTTGACAAACAATCCCAAAAAAATTGTTGGACTAAGTGGTTATGGATTAGAAGTTATTGAGCGAGTTACACTTGAGGTAGTTCCAAATGGAGTAAATGAAAAGTATCTCAAAATAAAACGAGATAAATTAGGCCATTACATTTTATTGGATAAAAAGAAAAAATAATTTTTTTATTTTTCTTGTTTGAAATAAAATAATAGTGTAAATTTCAAAAAAAATTTTTCAAACTTTCTCGTCAAAAAAACTTTGTCGAGATTTTTTTTTCAAAAACTATGAGTGAAAATAATTCAATTATATATTTAACAAAAGGAAGATTTCAAGAAATTGAAAAAGAAATTGAACATTTGAAAAAAGTTGAAAGGCCACTTGCGTCGCAACGTGTTGGAATTGCTCGGGATCACGGTGATTTAAGTGAAAATGCTGAATATGATGCAGCAAAAGAAGAGCAACAACTTTTGGAAAATCGCATTTTGTCATTGGAAAAAATTTTATTGAGAGCACAAATAATACACTCAAATGATTTACCAAATGATAAGGTTTATATACTTTCCAAAGTAAAATTATTTGATAAAAAAAAGAAAAAAGAAGTTACTTATATGCTTGTTTCACAAGAAGAAGCAAATATAGAGAAAGGAAAAATTTCTATTTCATCGCCATTGGGAAAATCGTTATTAGGTAAAAAAGTTGGTGAAACAGTAGAGGTGAAAGCACCTGTGGGAATTATTGAATATAAAATTTTAGAAATTGGGAAATAAAAATTTTATTTGAAAAAAAAATTGTAAATTCTTACAAAAAGTTTGCGGG
>SXSO01000053.1 GCA_005792205.1 Bacteroidota bacterium
GGACAAACATTGGTGGAGGAGATGGATTTTATTGCGTGTTTGATGATTCTGATTCTAACACAATTTACGCAGAAGCACAAGAAGGATATGTGTATCGTATCAATTTGAAAACGGGAGAAGCAAAATCACTTCGTCCAAGTCCGCAAGAAGGACAAAGTTTATTTCGTTTTCATTGGAATTCACCTTTAATTGGAAGTCGTCATCAAAAAGGAGTTTTATATTTAGCAGGAAATAGAGTTTTTAAATTACAAAATAAAGGTGATGAATTTGAAGTTATTTCAAATGATTTATCACAATCAGATAAAGAAAAAATTTTAATAACAGGAAGTGGAGCAGAAAATTTTGGAGTTGTATATTCACTTGTAGAATCACCAATAAAAAGTGGATTTTTAGTTGCAGGAACTGATGATGGAAAACTTTGGTTTACTGAAAATGATGGAAAAAATTGGAGTGATTTGACTTCTAATCTTCCAAAAGAAATTCAGTCATTTTGGATTTCTCGAATTGAACCATCACACTTTGATGAAAATATTTTCTATATTGTAGTTGATGGTCATCGCAGTGGAAGTTATTTTCCATTTATTTACAAAACAAATGACAAAGGAAAATCTTGGAAAAAAATTTCTTCTAATCTTCCAAAAGATGAACCGATGAAAGTAGTTCGTGAAGATTGGAAAAATAAAAATTTACTTTTTGCAGGAGGTGAATTCCATCTCTATATTTCAACTGATGGAGGAAGTTTTTGGACAAAATTTGGAAATCTTCCAACAGTTGCAATTGACGATATTCAAATTCACGAAAGAGAAAGTGATTTAATCATTGCAACTCACGGAAGAAGTATTTATATAATTGATGACATTTCTTCACTTCAAGAATTTAGCGATTCTGTTGAAGAAAAATCTGCACATTTATTTTCTCTCAAAAATACTTTTGCAAATGAAGAACTTGAAGGATTTAGTGATTGGAGTGGTGAAGGAATTTTTCGTGGAGCAAATCCACAAAAAGGTGGATACATAAATTATTATATCAAAGAAAATACAAATGAAAATGTGAGTTTTACAATTTCAGATGCGAATGAAAATATTGTTGCAAACTTAAATGGAAGTGGAAATAGTGGTTTTAATCGCATTGTGTGGAATATGAAATGGACAAATGATTTACTTGCACAATATGGAAGTGAAGGTCAAAAATTTGTGAAATCGGGAGAATATACTCTCAAAATGAACTACGGAAAAATTTCACAAAAACAAAAAATAAAAATTGAAGTCCCAAAAGATTTTGAAACAAAATAAATTTATTTATGAAACAAATATTTATCTCAATAATTTTCTTTACAACTATTTTTTCGCAACAAAATAATCTAACAAAAGTTGCTAATCTTGATAAAAAACATGGAACAGGAAGTGGAGTTTCATATAATGGTTGTTGGGGTTATACTGCTCCAAACGGAAGAGAATACGGTGTGATTGGAACATATTCAGGAACAGCATTTGTTGATATAACTGATTCTGCAAAAGAAGTTGCGTTTATTTCAGGACCAAGTTCAATTTGGAGAGAGATGCGAACTTACAAAAACTATGCTTATGTTGTTACAGAAGCAGGAGGTGGAGTTCAAATAATTGATATGTCATATCTTCCTGATTCTGTGCATCTTGTTCAATCATTTAACTATGTTTCAGGAAGTAAAAATATTTTAAAATCTCATACGATTGAAATTTTTGATGGAGTTATGTATTTGAATGGTTGTGGAAATTGGAGTCCGGGAGGATGTGTTATATTTAGTTTATCAAATCCAACTTCACCACAATTTCTTGGAGAATATAATGGACGATATTTACACGACAGTTATGTGCGAAACGATACAATGTATGGTGCTGCAATTTATGGTGGTGGTGGAATTGATATTGTAAATGTAAAAAATAAAAATGCTCCAACTCTTATTGCAAGAATTACTTATTCAGGAAGTGGAACTCACAATACTTGGACAACAGTTGATGGAAAATATGCAATATCAACTGATGAAATTGGTTCAACGCAAAAAAATTTGAAAATATGGAATCTTCAAACGCTTCCAACTCCTCCATCAAATCCTTCTGCGACATATTCGTTTTCTCCATCTGATATTGTGCATAATGTTACTGTTCGTGGAAAATATGCTTATGTTGCTTGGTATACAGCAGGAACAATTGTAGTTGATTTGACAAATCCTGTTTCTCCACAAACAGAAGGTTGGTATGATTCATATCCGGGAAGCAGTGGAAGTTATGATGGTGTTTGGTCTGTTTATCCATATTTTCCTTCGGGAAAAATAATTGGAGTTGATATGCAAACGGGAACTTATGTTTTTAGACACAATAAACTTCTTCCCAGAAGTCCTGTTCAAAATATTTTTCCTGTAAATAATGCAACAATTTTTCCAACATCTTCTGTAAATTTCAAATGGACAAAAGCAACAAATATTCAAAATGATCCGCATTATTATCTTCTTCGTATTTTTGGAAGCAACATTGATACAACATTTCGTGCAAGTGATTCTACAATTTCGATTCCATATTCAAAATTTCAAATTGGACAAAATTATTTTTGGAATGTGATTACAAAAGATGATTTTAACACAACTATTAGTCAAGATACTTTTCAATTCTCACTTCAACAACTTTCTTCAATTGGTGGAAAAGTTTTTAACGATGCGAATGCAAATTCTACATTTGATATTGGTGAAGTTGGTCTTCAAAATTGGAAAATAATAATTACAGGAGATAGATTTGATTCAATGTTTACCGATGCGAACGGCAACTACAATATTTCAAGTTTACAAAATGGAAATTATTTTCTTTCTGCAAATTCTCAAAACGGATTCATTCAAACTTTTCCCGAACAAAATTATTCAATTGAAATTTTAAACGGTGGAAATTTTTCAAATAAAAATTTTGGTTTCTTTTATGATTCAAGAAAACTTCGCACATTTATTCCAACAACAAATTTATCTTTGCGAGCAAACAATATAAAAACTAAAATTCACGAACTTGCAAAACTTCCAAACATTTCAAATTGGAGAGATACTTTGTTTTTTCACAATGGAAAAAATGGGTTTACATTTGGAATTCCTCAATCAAAACAACTTGAAAAATATTTTGGATGGGTGAGATTTAAAAAGGGAATAAATCTCGGAAGTTTTTTCACAGAACTTCAAAATAACATTGATTTTAATGCCCCATTTGATACTTTGCGAAAAGAAAATTCATTTGAAAAATCTCTTTTTGTTCGCGAGAAAAAAATTAGTTGCGAAAATTATACAAATCCATTTTTGCAAGAATTTGTTCTCTTCAAAATGAATGTATTTTCAAGTCAATTCGGAATTACTCCACGAGGATTTGATTCACTTTACTTTGTGCAAAATGGAAATATGTTAAGTGGAATTTTATTGATTGATATTGTAAAAAATATAGATAGTATTTTGACATTTTACAAAACAAAATCTTTGCCAAATGGAAATTTTGCGTTTGTTGGAAATAGTGATTTGGAAAATTTGCGACAAACTTTAAAGTTACTCAATCTGTCTTTTGTTGATTCTATTTCGTTTTCAAATGGCGATTCAGTTAAAAATGGATTTTTGAAATTTGCTGGAGGTAAAGAAGTTGCTCAAAATAATTTTTTACGAAAAATATTTTTTGAAAAAATAAATTCACAAAATTTTTCTAATACAATTTTTGATAAACCAGAAACATTTTCTCTGCAACAAAACTATCCAAATCCATTTAATCCGAAAACAAAAATAAAATATGAAATTGCAAAAAGTGGATTTGTAA
>SXSO01000005.1 GCA_005792205.1 Bacteroidota bacterium
GGACGAGAAATAAAAACACTAATAAACAATGAAGAAATGGAAAGTGGATTTTACGAAATTGATTTTGATGCAAATAATTTAAATAGTGGAATATATTTCTATAAACTCACAACAAATAATTTTTCCGAAATGAAGAAAATGGTTTTGGTGAAATAAAGTTTTTGTTATTGTAAAAAATTATTTCCACAAATAAAATATTAAAAAATAAATTTTGTTTAAAACACACATTAAAATTAGAGATTGGTATTAAATTATTTCTGTTCCAATTTTTTTTACAATTTCAAAAAGTTTATTTGATGCGTATAAAATTTCCTCTTGAGTTGTATTTCTTCCAAACGAAAAACGAATTGTTGCAAGTGCTGTTTTTTCGTCTTTTCCAAGAGCAAGCAAAACATGTGATGGTTTCATACTTCCTGAACTGCAAGCAGAACCACTTGTTGTTGCAATTCCTTCCAAATCCAAATTCAATAAAAGTGTTTCTCCATCTATTTTCATTTTTGAACTATCAATTGAAATGTTTAAAATATTTGCCAAAGAAGAGTTACTTCCGTTAATGATTATTGGATTGTTTTTAAAATAGGAAAATTTTTCATTTATGCTTGCGATGAATAAATTTTTTAATTCCAACATTTTTTGAAGTTCTTGTTTTTGCAAAGAAAAAATTTTTTCAGTTGCTTTTGCAAAACCAACAATAAGTGGAATTGCTTCTGTTCCACTTCGTTTTCCTCTTTCTTGTTGTCCTCCAAAAATTAGTGGTTCAATTTCTAATCCTCTTTTTACAAAAAGTGCTGCAATTCCTTTTGGTCCATAAATTTTATGAGATGAAAATGACATTAAATCACAATTTAAATTTTCAACATCAATTGAAATTTTTCCAAATGATTGAACTGCATCACAGTGAAAAATAATTTCATTTTCTTTTGCAATTTTCCCAATTTCTAAAACTGGATTTATGGTTCCAATTTCATTGTTGACATGCATTATTGAAATTAAAAATGTTTTTTCGCGTATTAAGTTTTTTAGTGAGTCAATTTTTATAATTCCAAATTCATCAACATCACAATACGAAATTTCAAATCCAAGTTGAGAGAGATAATTACAAGTTTCAAGTATAGAACTATGTTCAATTTTTGTTGTGATGATATGGTTTTTGTTTTTTCGTTTCATTACAGATGCAATTCCACGAAGTGCAAAATTATTTGCTTCAGTTCCACTTGAAAGAAAAACTATTTCTTGCGGTTTTGTATTTATAAATTTTGCAATTTTATTTCTACTTTCTTCTAAACCAAATTTTGCGTTTTGTCCAAAAGAATGAATTGAAGAAGCATTTCCAAATTTTTCAAAAAAATATGGAATCATCTCTTCAAAAACCTCTTTGTCAAGAGGTGTTGTTGAACTATAATCAAAATAAATTGGAAGTTGCATTCAAAAAAAAATTTTGTAGTTAAAAAATAGTTTCATATAATATAGAAAAGAAATTTCAAATGGTTACAAGATTTAAAATTATTCTTTCTCTTTTTCTAATTATTTTTCTTACAAGTTGTGAAGAAAAAGAAGTGTTAAATGTTGGAGATTATGCTCCAAATTTTTCTCTAGATAATGGAAAGGGAAAACAAGTTGCATTAAAAGATTTGAAAGGAAGTTATTCTCTAATTTTTTTCTTTGGACGAATTGATAATTCAGGAACGGTGGAGCATTTGACAAAGTTTAAAAATACATTTCAATTTTATCAAGAAAAAAATATTAAACTTATTGGGGTATCACACGTTAAGCAAAAACTTATAGATAAAAAGAGAAATGATTTAAGACTTCCATTTTTGATTCTTTCTGATAATGAAAAACAGATGATAAAAGAATATAAAATTCCAACTTCATTTGGCGCAGCAAAAAGAATTTCTTTTTTGATTGATAAAAATGGAATTATTCAATCAATAATTGAAGAAAAAGAAGTTCGTGAACATCACAATGTTCTCAAATTGGAAATAGAAAAAATTGCCCAATAAGTTTCTTATTTGTTTATTTCTTTTTAGTTCAGCTTCTTCTCAAAAAATTTCCTCAATTGAAATTAGTGGAAATAAAAATTTTTCCACACAAAAAATTTCGTCACTTTTTCGAATTCAAACAAACGATTTTTCTTCCAAAGAAAAACTTGAAGAAAACATAAATTCAATTCTTTCTTTTTACGAAAACAACGGATATCCATTTGCTATTATTACAATTGATAGTATAGTTGAAATTGATTCATCTCTTAAAATTTTTATTTCAATTGATGAAGGCACAATTGTGTATGTGGAAAACTTTTTAATTAGTGAAAGTTTGAGAACAAAAAAAGAAGTGATTTTTAGAGGAATAAAATATAAAAAAGGAGAAATTTACAACCAATCAAAGGTGGAAAAAATACCAAAACGATTAAGAAAATTGGAAATTTTTTCTAACATAAGTGATCCAAAATTTTTGATGACAAAAGATGGTGGAGTTTTGCAAATTGATTTAATAGAAAACAATTTTACTTATGTAGAAGGATTATTGGGGTTTTCTCAAAATAAAAAAAAAGAAAATGTTTTGTTTGGAAAGTTAGATTTTTCTCATAAAAATTTGTTTGGAACAGGAAGAAGTTTTTTTTTTCATTTTGAAAAAGAAAATAATTTGACTCAAGAAATTGCAATAAAATATATTGAACCATATATATTTCAATTTCCTTTGCACTTAGAAACAAATTTGAAACAAAAAATACAAGATTCAATTTTTACAAAAAATATTTTTGGGATTGGAATTGTATCAGAAATAAATGACGAAATCTCTTTAAAAATTGGATTAAAAAAAAGTGAAGCAATTTTAAAAAATAAATTCACGAATAACATTTTAGAAACCGAATTCAATAGTAAATTTGATTATAGAGACGATTTTCTTTTTCCAAAAAACGGATTTTCTTTTGAAATCGGAGGAAGTTTTGGAAAGAAAAAGGAGTTGAATACTTCAATGAAAAAAGTTTTCTTTGAATTAAAAAACTATATTGGCAAAAGTGAAAAAGAAGTTTTTTTTTCAAACATAAGAGGAAGTGAAATTTTAAGTGATTCTCTTGATACAAGTGATTTGATTTATATTGGTGGTGCTTCAACGATGAGAGGTGCGAGAGAAAATGAGTTTGTATGTGATAAATTTTTGCTTTTAAATTTAGAGTATCAAATTTATTTTTCAAATGCATCTTATATCTTTCCGTTTTTTGACATTATTTATTTTGAGAACAAAAATGAAAGTGAGAAAATCTTTAGTTATGGAATTGGAACCCAATTTCAAACGCCAATAGGAATATTTTTTACTTCACTTGCGTTTAGAAAAAATTTAAATTTTGAAAATGGGAAAATCCACTTTGGAATAAAAAATAATTTATGAACCTTGATATTGAAAAAAAAATCTTTGAAAAAGAAAACATGAATTTTATTGCGGGAATTGATGAAGTTGGAAGAGGTTCTTTAATTGGTCCCGTTGTCGCGAGTGCTGTTATTTTTCCAAAAGAAATTTTTCAATGCAAATTTCCGATTGAAGGAATAAATGATTCAAAAAAAATTTCTGAACAAAAAAGAAAAAAAGTATATAGTCAAATTGTAGAATATGCAGTTTCTATTGGAGTTGGAATTGTTGGCGAAAAAACAATTGATAGAATAAATATTTTTAAGGCAACGCAGTTAGCAATGGAAAAATCTATCGAATGCTTAAAAATAAAACCAAACTTTTTGTTAATTGATGGAAAACATTTTAAAAATTTCAAAATTTCATTTCAAACAATTGTAAAAGGAGATGAAAAATCTATTTCAATTGCAGCTGCGTCAATAATTGCAAAAGTTACAAGAGATGAAATGATGAAAAAATTTCAAGATGAGTTTCCAAATTTTAGTTTTATTCAACACAAAGGTTATGCAACAAAAAAACATTTTGAAGAAATTGAAAAATTTGGACAAACAAAAATTCATAGGAAAACATTTTTTTTAAAAGGATGGAAAAAAACAAAACAAACACAGGAAAATTTTTTGAACAAGTTGCAATAAAATTTTTACAAGAAAAACATTTTGAAATTTTAAAAACCAATTTTCGTTTTGGGAAAGGAGAAATTGATATTGTTGCAAAAGACAATTCTGCGCTCGTTTTTATTGAAGTGAAAGCACGAAGTTCAAATTTATTTGGAACTCCCGAAGAATCTATAACAACAAAAAAACAAAAAATACTAAAAAAAACTGCTGAAGGGTTTATTTTCAAAAATCCCGAACTCAAATTTGAAGAATGCAGATTTGATGTAATTGCAATTTATTTTTCTAAAAATGAAAGTAAAATTTTGCATCACATCGAAGCATTTTGAGATTTATCTGCTCTATTATTTTTCATATCTTTTCCAAAATTTTTTCACACAATTTGACACATTCTATTTCTAATAATTCAGCTATCTTTTTAGATAGAGATGGAACAATAAATGAAGAATTAAATTTTATTTCAAAACCAGAAAATTTATTTCTCATTCCAAAATCGGCGGAAGCAATTTCTGAAATGAGAAAAATGGGATTTAAAATCTTTGTTATTACAAATCAATCGGGAATTGCAAGAGGATATTTTGAACTTCAAGATTTAGAAAATATAAATAAAAAGCTGATTGAACTTTTATACGAAAAAAAAACTTTTGTAGATAAAATTTATTTTTGCCCACACATTGATGAAAATAATTGTGAATGCAGAAAACCAAAAATTGGAATGTTGAAAAAAGCCGAAAGAGAATTTGGAATTGATTTAAAAAAATCATTTGTAATTGGAGATAGATTTGTAGATATAAATGCGGGACAAAATGCAAATGCAATTTCAATTCTTGTTTTGACAGGATATGGAGACGAAACGCGTAAAATTGCAAATGAAAATAACATTCAAATTGAACACATTGCAAATGATTTGTACGAAAGTTTGGAAATAATAAAAAAAATACATGAATAAATTTTTCTTTTTTCTTTTTATAGCATTTTTTATTGGATGTAAAAAGGAGCCAAATTTTGTTGGAAATGATTTAATTGATTCGGAAATTTCTTTTGATACACTTTTAATTTCTACAATAAAGAAAGAAACATTTCGCGAAAGAATTTCAGGAACTTTTGATAAACTATTTATTGGAAAGAACGTAACTTACGAAGCAATTTCATTGATTAAATTTGACATTCCAAATAATATTGATTCCGTTTTGATTGATTCTTTGAAACTTATTTTAAGGATAAATGAATTTCCATTTGATACAATTGTACAATTTCAACCGGTTAGTTTCTATAAACTTGATTCAATTGATTTTCTAAAATATAATTGGAACGATTATTCTTCAACAAATTTTTCTGAACCAATTTCACTTCTCCCAAATTATGTTGGTGATTCTCTTGTTTTTAATGTTGATACAAATTTTGTAAAATATAAAAATGGATTTTTGATTAAGTCCAATAACAATATTTTTGGTGTTGGAAGTTTTGGTTCAAGTAAAAAACCAAGTTTAGTTATCTATTACAAAGATAGTTTGAATGATACAACTCACAATAAATTGACTATTCAAACAGGAAAAAATTTATTTATTGCAAATTGTGATTCTATTTCTGATACGAGTTTAATTGTACAATCAGGAATTGCAGATAAAGTATTTTTAAAATTTAGTTTTGATTCAATTCCAAAATTTTCTTTTATCAATTCGGCAAAATTGATTTTACGAGTTGATAATTTTTTTCACAGCGATAGTTCAAATCCGTTTGGAATTTCATTTTCGAAAAATGATTCAAGTTATTCTACTTTTTCGCAAACAATACAAAGTAATCAAACTGCTTCATCTCAATTTTCCTTTGATATAAAAGAAGAAATGCAACGGTGGATAAATGGTGAAAAATATTTTGGAATAATAGTGAAATCACAAAAAGAATTAAATTCACTAAATAGATTTTTGATTTCTTCACCAAAAATTGAAGTCATATATAAAAAATAAATACAATGAAATTGTTAAAATACATTTTTTTTATTTTAATTTTTTTTGAAAAAATTTTTTCACAAGGCTCAATCTATTCACAATATCAATTTGGAAATTATTTTGAAAATACAAATACAATTTCAACATCAATGGGAAGTGTTTTTGTTGCAAATAAAAATAATTTTTTGAATTTTTCAAATCCGTCTATTTTGGGTGGAATTGATGACACAAAATTTTCACTTGACTTTGCTTATGAGTATTCTAAAAATGCTGATTCAAAAAACGTCATAAATTTTCATAATGGAATTTTTAGAAGTGCTGTTTTTGCTTTTCCAATTTCAAAGAAACACTCTACTGCAATGAGTTTTGAACTTTCCCCAATCACATATGTGAATTATTCGAATGAAAAACAAACTTCAAATACACTTAAAACATCGTATTTGGGAAGTGGAGGACTTTCTCAATTTGCAAGTTCAATTGCAAAAAAAATTTCTGTAAATGATGATATTTCTTTTTCAGTTGGAATAAAATCTGGAATTATATTTGGGAAAATTGAAAAAACTGAAAATTTAATTTCACAAATAACTCAAACAAATTCAATAAGTAGTAGTGTGATTTCTACTCATTTTGGAAATAGTTTTTTATTTGGAAGTTTAATAAACTTTAAAAATTTTTCTTGTGGGATTTCATTTTCTCCCAAAGTAAAATTGGATTTTTCAACTGATACACTCACAAAATATTTTAACGATAGCAATATAAATTCTACTCCATTTTTGGAGCGAAAAACAAGTTCAGAGAATTTTACTTCATATCTTCCATCACAATTTGCAGTTGGAATTGCTTCTCAAATAAATGAACTTGTGTTTTTAGAAATGGACTTTTCTTCCAAACAATTTGAAGAAAAAAATTATTCTCCTTCCAAACAATTTTCTTTAGGAATTGAATTTATTCCAAGTAAAGAAAAAAATGTTTCATACTTTAAATCAATTGCATATAGATTTGGAGGGTTTTTTCGTCAAACACATCTTACTGTGAAGGGAGAAAAAATAAATGAAAATGCAATTGCAATCGGTTTTGGTTTGCCAATTGAATACAAATCAAAACTCAATTTATCAATTGAATATTTGCAAAGAGGAGACAAAAAAAATGTACAAGAAAATATTTTGCAAATTAGAGCAAGTATTGATGGAAGTGAAATTTGGTTTTTGGAACAAATACAAGAATAAAATGAAAGTTGCAATTGCAAGTGATCACGCGGGATTTGAATTGAAAGAGAAAATAAAAATATTTTTTTCTAATAAAATTCAGATTTTTGATTTAGGTACAAATTCAAATGATTCAGTTGATTATCCCGATTTTGCATTTGAATTATCAAAAGAGATTGCAAATAAAAAATTTGATTTTGGAGTTTTAATTTGTGGAAGTGGAATTGGAATGTCAATTGTAGCCAATAAAATCAATGGAATTAGAGCAGCAGTTTGTACAAATACTGAACTTGCAAAACTTTCCCGACTTCACAATAATGCAAACATTTTATGTATTGGAGCGAGATTTACAACTTTTGAAGAAGCAAAAAATATGATAGAAATTTTTCTGAATACAACTTTTGAAGAAGGAAGACATACAAGACGAGTTGAAAAAATTCATTCACTTACAAATTGTTAAAAATGGAAAGTTTAAAAAATTTTGATAAAGAAATTTTTGATACAATTCAAAAAGAAAAAAATAGACAAAACACCAACCTTGAACTTATTGCTTCTGAAAATTTTGTGAGCAACCAAGTTTTGGAAGCAGCAGGAAGTATTTTAACAAATAAGTATGCAGAAGGTTATCCGAATAAAAGATATTATGGCGGATGTGAGTTTGTGGATATTGCTGAAACATTGGCTCAAGAGAGAGCTAAAAAACTTTTTGATGCCGAATATGCAAATGTTCAACCTCATTCTGGTTCGCAAGCAAATATGGCAGTTTATTTTTCTTTTCTAAAACCAAAGGATAAAGTGATGGGAATGAATCTTTCACACGGGGGACACTTAACACATGGTTCTTCTGTGAATTTTTCTGGACAACTTTACAATTTTGTTGATTATGGTGTAGATGAGAAGACGGGATTTATTGACTATAACCAAGTTGAGAAAATTGCAAAACGTGAGAAACCTAAAATGATAACAGTTGGAGCTTCTGCTTATTCACGAAATATTGATTATAAAATTTTTAGAACTATTGCTGATAAAGTTGGTGCATTTTTATTTGCAGATATTGCACATCCAGCAGGTCTCATTGCTGCAAAACTATTAAATGATCCAATTCCACATTGTCATATTGTAACTTCTACAACGCATAAAACATTGCGAGGAATTCGTGGAGGAGTAATTTTAATTGGAAAAGATTTTGAAAATCCATTTGGAGTTGTTGCTCTAAAATCAGGAAGAAAAAAAATGATGAGCGAACTTGTAGATTCAATGGTAATTCCTGGAATTCAAGGAGGACCATTTATGCATATTATTGCTGCAAAAGCAGTTGGATTTTTAGAAAATCTACAACCAAGTTTTAAAGAATATGCAAAACAAGTGATTCAAAATACACAAACACTTTCAAATAAACTTATTTCACTTGGATACAAAATTATTTCAGATGGAACAGATAATCATTTGATGTTGATTGATTTGAGAAATAAAAATCTTACAGGAAAAATTGTACAAGAATCACTTGACAATAGTGGAATAACTGTTAATAAAAATGCAGTTCCATTTGATACACAATCTCCTTTAATTACAAGTGGAATTAGAATTGGGACACCAGCACTTACTACAAGAGGAATGAAGGAAAACGAGATGAATCTTATCGGCGAATTTATAGATGAAGTTTTAGAAAATATTGGCAACGTATCTGTTCAACAAGATGTGCAAGAAAAAGTTAAATCACTTTGTGAGAAATTTCCACTGTATCAATAAAAATTTTAATTTCTTTGGAAGAAACAATTGACAAAGAAAAATCACTAATAGATCATCTTGAAGATTTACGAAGACATCTTCTGAAAGCCGCTGTTGGAGTTTTAATATCACTTGCAATTTGTGCATATTTTTCAGATTGGATAATAGATAACATTATTTTATCTCCTATAAAAACCGCACAACTTCAACTTATAAATACAATTCCATATGGACAAATTACAATGTATATGTCAGTTGTTTTATTTTCAAGTTTGGTTTTAAGTTCTCCAATAATACTTTTTCAACTTTGGAAATTTATAGTTCCAGCACTTTTTTCAAAAGAAAAAAAATATTTTTCAAAAATAGTTTTTTTCACAACGCTTTGTTTTTTATTGGGAATTGGTTTTTCTTATTTTATATTAGTTCCATACATGTTAAAGTTTTTTGCAACATTTGGATCTCCAAATATACAGAATATGATTTCTGTAAGTGAGTATATTTCATTTTTATTGGAAATTGTTTTGATTTCAGGACTTGTTTTTGAGCTTCCGATGGTTGCATATTTTTTGAGCAAAGTTGGAATTTTAACTCCTGAATTTATGAAACATTATAGAAGGCATTCTATAGTAGTTATATTTATTCTCTCAGCACTTATTACTCCAACAACAGATCCATTTACTATGATTATTTTTTCGCTTCCAATGATTTTGCTTTATGAAATTAGTATTTGGGTTTCTAAAATTACGAATAATAAAACAACATAAAATGGCATTAAAAGAAATTTCAAAAATTATTGCGAAAGAACTAAAACAATTTGACGAAATTTTTAAAAATTCAATTCGGTCTAAAATATTTTTAGTTGATGTAATTACTAAATATATTTTGAAACAGAAGGGAAAAAAAATTCGTCCATTATTAGTTTTTTTATCAAGCAAATTGTGTGGAGAAACAAATGAAACTACATATCGTGGAGCAGCACTTGTAGAAATACTTCACACAGCAACACTAATTCACGATGATGTTGTAGATGAAGCAAACGTCAGAAGAGGACTTCCTTCAATAAATTCAGTTTGGAAAAATAAAGCTGCAGTTTTGATGGGAGATTTTCTTTTAGCAAAAGGACTTTTGCTTTCGCTTGATAATGATGATTTTACTTTTTTAAAAATAATGTCTGATTCAGTTAGAAGAATGAGTGAAGGAGAAATTTTAGAAATTGAAAAAAGTAAAAGTTTAAATACAGATGAAAAAACTTATTTCAAAATTATTTCAGATAAAACCGCATCTTTGATTTCAACATGTTGTGAAATTGGTGCTGCATCATCTACAAATTCTCTTGAGTATAGAAAACATTTGAGAGAGTTTGGAGAAAATCTTGGAATTGCATTTCAAATCAGAGACGATATTTTGGATTTTATTGGAAAGAAAAATTTGATGGGAAAGCCAACAGGAATTTCTGATGTTGGCGATAAAAAGCTCACACTTCCTTTAATTCACGCAATTAAAAATTCACCTAAAATTGAAGCAAATTCAATTTTAAAAATAATAAAAAATGGAATTGATAAATCTGCAAAAAAAATAATTTACGATTTTGTGCACACATACAAAGGAATTGATTATTCAATAAAAAGTTCAATTGAGTTTGCAGAAATGGCTAAATCAAATTTGAGTATTTTTCCAAATTCAATATATAAACAATCGTTAATTGCATTTACTGATTTTGTTGTTTCAAGAGTTAGTTGATATGAAATTTTACAAACAAACATTTTTTGTAAAACAAAAATTATTTGAACACAAAATTTGTAATTTACATTTTTTCGGGAGTAGAAATTCCTAAAATTTTAAGTCCATTTCCTAAAACAGTTTTTGTTGCTTCACAAAGAAGAAGACGAGCAGAAGTTAAATTTTCATTTTCTGTAACAACTCTATTTTCGTGATAAAATTTATGGAATTCTCCAGCAACATTATGAAGATATTCGCAAAGTAAATGTATTTCAAAATTGATTGAAATATTTTGCAATAATATTGGAAATTGTGTGAGAAGTTTTATCAAATTTATTTCACTTTCCGAATCTAAAACGGAAATATCAGCATCTTTGTTCAAAGAAATTCCTTGTTCACTTGCAAATCTAATTATGCTTGCAATTCTTGCGTGAGCATATTGTAAATAATAAACGGGATTTTCATCTGACTGTGTTTTCGCAAGAGTTAAATCAAAATTCAAATGACTTCCAATGCTTCGCATCAAGAAAAAATATCTAACAACATCACTTCCAACTTCGTCAATCAATTCGTCAAGAGTTACAAAGTTTGCTTTTCTTGTTGACATTTTTACAATTTCACCATTTTGTAAAATTGTAACAAACTGATGAATTAAAACTTTTATGTGATTTGTTTTTTCTCCGAGAGCACATAAACCCGCTAAAACATCGGGATAAGTAGCAATATGATCTGAACCAAGAATATCAATAATTAAATCATAATTTTTTCTAATCTTTTCGCGATGATATGCAATATCAGGAAGTCGGTAAGTTGGTTCTCCCGAACTTTTTACGATAACTTTATCTTTTTCACTTTTTAAAATATTTGAACTTAGCCACAACGCACCATCTTTTTCAAATGCACTTCCATTTTTTTTGAATTCATTTATTATCTCATCAGTTTTTCCTTCTTTATAAAGTTTATGCTCGTTGAAGAAAATATCAAAACATATATTTAGTTTTTCACAAGTTTTTTTTATATCAGAAAAAATTTCTGTTTCTGCTTTTTCTTTAAAAATTTTTTCTTCTTTGAGGTTTTCTCCAAATTCAGATTTTAGTTTTTCTGCAATTTCAATTATATAATTGCCTTGATAATAGTCATCGGGAAAAATAATTTTTTCTCCACCGATTTGTAAATAGCGAAGACGAACACTTTCTCCTAAAATTTTCATTTGTCGTCCCGCATCATTGAAATAATATTCTCGTGTAACCTTGTAGCCATTCCATTCCAAAATATTTGCAACAGTATCGCCAATAACAGCATTTCTTCCGTGACCAACAGTTAATGGTCCAGTTGGATTTGCTGAAATAAATTCTACATTTGCAGTTTTATTTTGAAATTTATTTTTTCCATAATCATTTCCATGTGATAAAATATTTTTGAGTTCGTTATGATAAAAATTTTTTGAAAAGAAAAAATTTATAAAACCCGGTTTTTCAATTTCAATTTTTTCTATAATTGATTTTTCAATTTCAATTTTTTGCACTATTTGGTCAGCAATTGAAATAGGATTTTTTTTAAGTTGTTTTGCAATTGCGAGAGCAACATTTGTAGACAAATCTCCATGTTCTTTAATTTTAGGTTTTTCCAGTTTTATTTCAATAGAAAAAGTTTCTCCTAAAATTTTTTGAATTGAATTCAAAATAATTTTTTTCAGATAATCAGCCATTTATTTTCGTTTCGTTTTTTTAGATATTTTTTCTTGAAGTATATCTTGTTTTGCTTCTCCCCAAATTTTTTCCAAATTAAAAAACTCACGAGTTTTATTTTGGAAAACATGAAACACAATGTCTACAAAATCAATTATTATCCATTCTGCATTTTCAAACCCTTCAAAGTGATATGAAGAAATATTTAATTTTTTTACTTCTTCCATAATTGAATTTGCAATTGCTCTAACTTGTGTATCGCTATCTCCACTGCATATAATAAAAAAATCTGTGACATCAGAAATTTTTCGTAAGTCAATTAAAGTTATTTTGTGTGCTTTTTTTATGAAAGCAAGTTTTGCCAATTTTTTTGCTAATATTTTTGTTGCCAATTTTATTTTGAGTTTTGAGTTAATAAATCTTTTCCAATAATAACTGATGCTTCCCAAATATAATCTTTTGAAATTTGTGAGATTATTTTAGTTGTATCAATTCCAATTGCATTTGCAAGAACTTTCATTTTTTTTTTGTTTCCAATTCTATCAATTAAGAAGCTTTCTTCACTAATATTTGAAAACTTTTTTATGTCTAACACATCAATTCCAATTTCTCTATACTTTTGAGCCATAGAAATTCCCACTCCTTCAACGCCACTTGCATTATAAACATCAATTTGGAAATTTTCTAAAATTATTTGTGAATTTTTTTCCAATTTTTGAGAAATTAAATTTTGTTGAGTAGAAAAATATTTCTTGTAAAAAAGAAAAGAAAAAACTAAAAAAAGTAAAACGGTTAAAACATCAAAACTTATTTTAACCAACTTATTTTGTAAAATGTTCTTTATCGTATGAATTGAATTTTCCTAATAAATTTCGTCGTAATAATAATTTTGTGGAAAGTAATATGAATTATTCATTCCAAATGGAATTTGCCTAAACTCAAATCTCATAAGAAAATTTTTTGACGGTTGATAGTTGATTTGAGCACGTTCTAAAAAAATCTTTGAAAAACTATTTTCTTTTTGCCATGAAAACTTGTTTGGTGAATACATCATTGAAACATCTGCTCTTACGGAAAGTAAGTCATTGAAAATATATTTCATTGAATTCGAATAACTTGTAAGCGAAATGTTTCTACTTCCTGCAGAAATAAAACTTGTGGAAAAATTTTGTGTCATTGAAAACCTATTTGCGTCAAACCAATCAATTGATATTGAAGATGTGTTTTTATTAGAACCAAAATCAGTTTGGTCAAATGGTCGCTTAAATTGAGAATTTGCAAAACTACGCAACAAAAATACAATTAAAATTAACTTAAAACTTTTCATAGTGAAAAAAAATTGAAAAATGATATGAAATTTTTTGAAATTACAAAGCATTATTTTAAATTCAAAATTACATAAATTGGAAGATGGTCACTAAATCCTCCGAGATATTTTTCTCCTCCATATGTGCGAAAAGGAGCTCCTTTAAACTTTCCTTCAGTTTCAAACATAAAATCTTTTTTGAAAACATTTGCTGTTTCAAACTCAAAATTTTTATTATCAAAGAAAGTTTTTGTCAAAATCATTTGATCTATAAAATCCCATTCGTTATTATATAAATATGAACCCAAATTTTTTTCTTCAAGTTCAAACATTGCATTAAACAAATCAGTTTTTTCAGAACTTGCGTTTAAATAATCTTTTATTGAAATATCATTTGGTGTGTCGTTGAAATCTCCCATTGAAATTATTTCAGAATTTGGTTTTGAAAATAAAATTGAATCAATCAAAGTTTTCAATGTTTGTGCTGCAATTATTCTTTTTGATTCACTTTTTTCTTTTCCACCTCTTCGTGATGGCCAATGATTTCCAATTATAATTATATTTTTCTCATTCATTTTAAATTCAGCAAATACAATATCGCGAGTTGGAAGAGATGAATCTCCTAAATTTATACTTCTATAATCAAATGAAATCTTTTCAATTTTTTTTGAGTCGTAAATAAAAGCAACATCAATTCCCCTTAAATCAGGAGATTCTTTGTGGAGAATTTTATATGATTTTTTTTCTCCAATTTTTTTTATCAAATCATTCAAAACACTTTCATTTTCAACTTCACAAATCCCCAAAATATCAGGACAGTTTTCATCATTCATTAAAGAAATTATTTCTGAAAGATTTTCCAATTTTTGAAAATATCTTTCACTTGTCCATTTATTTTTTCCATTTGGCGTGAATTCATCATCGTTTCCCTTTTGAGGAAAATTATCAACATGATCAATGGTATCAAAAAGATTTTCTACATTCCACCAAGCAACATAAATTTTTTCTGATTGTGAAAATGTTTTTGTAAAAAATAAATTTATTAAAATAACAAAATAGAAAAACTTAAAAGTCATTTGCTAAAACTAAATTTGGTAAAAAAAATAAATACATAATCCACATTAAAATTCCAATTGTAATTGGAATTGCTAAATTATCATCCAAAAAATTAAATGAAATAACTTCTGCAAATGCTCCACCAATTGAAGAAAATAACATTATGATATATTCCATAAATAAATTGGAAATTTTTGGTGTGAAAATAACTACAGCAAATGCTGATAGAACAAATGCAATACTTCCTTCCCAAGTTTTTTTTCCTTCGCTTAAATTTTTAAAATGATGGTGTCCAAATTTTCTTCCAACAATTGCAGATAATGAATCTGATATAATTAAAATGGAAAGCGAAGTTATTGCGATATGTTTTGGAAAAACTAAAATGCAAATGATGGATGAAAGTAGAATATAAGTTGCTCCTGTCAAGTTTTTTTTGTGAGAAGTTATTTCGTGTTCTCTTAAAATAGAATTGAAAAGTTTGTGAAAAAAAAATTTAAAATTTTCAAAATACAATCTGCATATATCCACAAGAAGTGAAAAAAAAAATAAAGTAACTAAAATTGAAAGTGTAAATGGTTTTTCATTAAAACTATAAAAAATTGGAATTGAAATGGACATTAGATGAATTCCTTTTCGTAAAAATTCTTTTTTAAAATCAGTTTCAATTGAACTTGTCATTTACACCACTGTTGATACTGTTGCTCCAACTTGTTTTTCTATTGGTGGAAGAATTTCTTTGCGAATGATTTTTTCTATTTCTTCATTGTCAAGAGTTTCTCTTTCAAGTAAAGCAAGAGATAAATTGTGAAGAGTTTCAATATCCTCTCGCAAAATTTGTTCTGCTTTTTTCATTGCGTTTTCTATAATGTTTTTGATTTCATTGTCAATTGAAGTTTGAGTTTCTTCACTCAAATGTTTTGTTTTTGTAACTTCTCTTCCAATAAAAATTTCCTCTTCTTTTTGACCATATCTAATTGGACCAAGTTTTTCATTCATTCCCCACTCACAAACCATTTTTCTTGCAAGTTCTGTTGCTCTTTCAATGTCATTTCCAGCACCGGTTGTATATTGATTAAATATAATAAGCTCTGCGGCTCTTCCACCAAGCGCATAAGTTATCATTGCTTCAATATATTCTTTTGAGTAAGTATGTTTTTCATCAATTGGAAGGTATGTTGTAAGTCCAAGTGCACGACCACGAGGAATTATTGTAACTTTATGAACTGGATCTGCATCTGGTAAATGTTTTGCAACAAGCACATGTCC
This sequence comes from Bacteroidota bacterium, assembly GCA_005792205.1. Classification (GTDB taxonomy): domain Bacteria; phylum Bacteroidota; class Ignavibacteria; order UBA10030; family F1-140-MAGs086; genus F1-140-MAGs086. The sequence continues at coordinate 15,943 of SXSO01000005.1, forward strand.
GCATTCATGATATGAAGTAACCTTTTTTTCTTTTTCAGAAATGATTAAACTTTTTCTTTCAGTTCCCATCATTACTTTATCTTTTGCCTCTTCAAAGCATTTCATATTTACTTCGTTCAAATTTTTTCTTGCAGCAAGAAGTGCGGCTTCATTTACAAGATTTGCTAAATCGGCTCCAGAAAGACCAGGAGTTCCTTTTGCAAGTATTTCAATATTTACATCACTTGCAAGAGGAGTTTTTTGAGTGTGAACTTTTAAAATTCCTTCTCTTCCCTTTATGTCTGGTCTATCAACCACAACCTGTCTATCAAATCTTCCGGGACGAAGAAGTGCAGGATCTAAAACATCGGGACGATTTGTAGCTGCAATCACTATCACCCCACTATTTTGTTCAAAGCCATCCATTTCTACGAGAAGTTGATTTAATGTTTGTTCTCTTTCATCATGACCACCACCAAGTCCTGCACCACGATGAC
>SXSO01000006.1 GCA_005792205.1 Bacteroidota bacterium
AAAACTAAATTTGAAAGTCAAAAAGCACTTATGCTTGACGCATTATTAATTGTAATTCAATTTGCATTTTTTCTTTTTCTTGGACTTTGTTTATTTGCATTTTATGATGGTGTTGAATTTCAAAAACTTGGTTTGACATCATCTGATGAAATTTTTCCAAAATTTATCGTTGAAAATTTACCAATAGGAATAAAAGGAATTGTGATTGCTGGAGTGTTGGCATCTGCGATGGGAACTTTATCTTCAGCAATAAGTTCGCTTGCATCCTCAACTTATTTGGATTTGTTTAAAACTGAAAATAGGTCAAATGAAATTTTTTGGTCAAAAATTTTTACACTTATTTGGGGAATAATTTTAATTTTTGGAGCAACATTATTTACTGATACAAAAAATCCAGTTGTGGAGATTGGTTTGAAAATTGCATCCATCACTTATGGAGGATTACTTGGAACATTTTTTCTTGGTTTATTTTTTAAAAATACAAATCAAATTGATGCATTTATCGGATTTATTTTTGGTTTGCTATCTATGGGTTGCGTATTATTATTTACAAAAATTGATTTTACTTGGCACACATTGATTGGAACTTGTGTTACAATTATTGTTGGAAATATTTCATCTTTAATAAAAATAAAAACTAAAAATGCAGTTTCTTGATTACTTTATCGTATTTGTTTATTTTGTAATATCGATTGCAATTGGAGTTTATTATTCTAAACGAGCATCAAAAGGAACAAGTGAGTTTTTCCTTTCAGGACGAAATTTATCTTGGTGGTTAGCAGGAACTTCAATGGTAGCAACAACATTTGCTGCTGATACACCACTTGCTGTAACTGAACTTGTTGCAAAAAATGGAATTGCTGGAAATTGGTTGTGGTGGAATTTTGTTTTTGGAAGTGTATTGACAATTTTTTTCTTTGCAAAACTTTGGAGAAGAGCATCTGTTATGACAGATGTAGAATTTGTTGAACTTCGTTATTCTGGAAAACCTGCTGCATTTCTTCGTGGGTTTCGTGCACTTTATCTTGGATTTTTTCTCAATTCAATAATTATGGGATGGGTGAATGTTGCAATGATGTCAATACTTGAAGGTGTTTTTGGCATTTCACATTCACAAGTAATGATATATATTATTTGTTCTATGATTTTGGTTGCAATATATTCTGCAATGTCAGGACTTTGGGGAGTTGCAGTAACTGATGTTTTTCAATTTATATTTGCTATGACTGGAACAACTGTGCTTGCAATTTTACTTTTAAATCTTCCACAAGTTGGAGGGATAAGTGGATTGCAAGAAAAACTTCCAAAACATATTTTTAATTTTTTTCCAACAATTGAAAATGTATCAACAAATATTGGACAAACATTTGCATTGTCGTTTAGTGTTTTTCTTGCATATATTGGAATACAGTGGTGGGCATCTTGGTATCCTGGAGCAGAACCGGGAGGAGGAGGTTATGTTGCTCAAAGAATGATGGCTGCAAAAGATGAACGACATTCTGTTTTTGCAACACTTTGGTTTACAATTGCTCATTATTGTATTCGTCCTTGGACGTGGATTTTAACAGCGCTTGCAACTTTGGTTTTATATCCACAGCTTTCTTTGGATGACAAAAAACTTGGTTATGTTTATGCGATGAAAGATCATTTGCCCGTTGGATTTTTAGGAATGTTAATTGCAGCATTTTTTGCTGCATATATGTCTACAATTTCAACACATTTGAATTGGGGAACTTCATATTTTGTAAATGATTTTTACAAACGGTTTATAAATCCAAATGCCAGTGAAAAAAAATATGTTTTTATTTCACGTGTTTCAACAATTTTTTTAATGATTGTTTCAATTTTTGTTACAATTTTTATTGATACGATTTCTGGTGCTTGGGAGTTTATAATTGAAGCAAGTGCGGGACTTGGACTTGTGTTAATTTTGCGATGGTATTGGTGGAGAGTAAATGCGTTTAGTGAAATTAGTGCAATGATTACACCATTTTTTGTATATGGATATTTAAGTTTTTTTACTGAAATAAAATTTCCAAATTCGCTTTTCATAATTGTTGGTATTACAACATTGATTTGGATTATTATTACATTTATTACAAAACCAACAGATGAAAATGTTTTGAAAGAATTTTATACTCGCATTCGTCCAGGAGGATTTTGGAAACCAATTTCAAAAATACTTCCACATATACAAACTGATTTTAATTTTGTAAGACAAATTTTACAATGGATTTTAGGTGTTGTGATTGTATATTCATGTTTGTTTGGAACAGGAAAAATAATTTTTGGAGAATTTATATTTGGAATTTTATTATTTCTTGTTATGTGCGTTGCTTCTATTTTATTATGGAAAACGATGAAAGAGTAGAATAGATTTCAAAATAATTTTTATCTTTTAAAAAATGTTTATTTGCTAACTTACAACTATATTATTTTATGAAACATATTCGTTATTATTTTATTTTCTCATTTGTATTATTCAATAATACTTTTTCCCAATGGTCAGATGACCCATATTTAAACTTACAAATTTGTGACGTTGTTGGAGAGCAATCTGTTCCCAAAATTAAAAATACAACTGATGGGAAATGTTATATTTCTTGGTATGATAATCGTAGTGGAAGTTATGCAATGTATTTACAATTATTGAATTCATTGGGTGAAAAGCAGTTTGGTGAAGATGGATTACTTGTAAGCGATAATCCACAAGATAGTTGGATTGTAGATCATGATTTGTGCGTGGATAATAATAACAATGCGATAGTTTCATTTTGTGATATTCGCAGTGGTTCAACATTTAATCCTTTTATTTATAAAATAAGTAGTACAGGAAATTTTCTTTGGGGAGAAAATGGAATAACACTTTCAAATGATTTTGATGTTTTTCAAGCAGCACCAAAAGTTGCTTCAACAAATGATGGTGGATGTGTTGTTATATGGATTTATAGTTCAACTCCAAACAAAGTTGCAATACAAAAAATTTCAAATGATGGAAATTTAATGTGGGGAGATGTGCCAATTTTTTTAAGTGGTGTTGGAAGTGAAAATTTTACTTATCCAAATATTGTTTCATCAAATGAAGGAAATGTAATAGCAATGTGGTCGGGATATTCTGGTTCATTTTTAAATCCACAAAACTATAGAATTTATTCACAAAAATTTTCTCCAAACGGACTTCCAATGTGGAGTGAATTTCCTGAAACTGTTTATTCTCTTGGAAGAGTTGCTGGATTTTTTTCTCCAAAAATTTTTTCAGATGGAAATGATGGAGTATTTTATGTTTGGCAAGATGATAGAGATTTAAATAATTTGACTAAATCTTATGTTCAACATTTTTCTTCAAACGGAGAAAATCTTTTTCCAATTGATGGAGTTAGTGGAAGTTCATCAAACTCATCACATAGTTTTGATGCAGCTATTACTTATGTTTCCTCAACTAATGAAACATTTATGTTTTGGAAAGAAGCAAATTCTTTGCAAAGTGCTTTTGGAATTTATGGACAAAAGTTTTCAAGTGATGGAACTACTTTATGGAATGAATTTGGGAAACCATGTTCGGAACTAAATCAAAATAGTTATTCATCAATTTCAGCGAATGCATTTGAAAATAATGCGATTGTTTATTTCAACGAGTTAATTTTTGGTTCTGTGATTGCTTTTCCAAAAATTTTTAAAATAAATTCTAATAGTGAAATTGAGTGGGAAAAACATATTTCATATGCTCAAAGTGAAAAACTTCGTCTCCTTGCAACTGTTGATGAAAATGGCACTTCAAAAATAATTTGGCAAGATAAACGAAATGATGAAAGTGGAATTTATGGACAGCGAATTAATATTGATGGAAGTTATGGAAATCCACTTTCTGTTTCTGAAAATAATTTTCCGAATAATTTTTCTTTACAACAAAATTATCCAAATCCATTTAATCCAAAAACAAAAATTTTATTTTCTCTAACTAGTTCAAAAAATATTTTACTAAAAATTTATGATGTTTTAGGAAATGAAGTTGCAACATTGATTGACAACGAATTTATGAGTAATGGAAATTATGAAATTGAATTTAATGGAAACAATTTGCAAAGTGGAGTATATTATTACAAATTGACAATGGATAATTTTTCTGAAACAAAAACAATGATTTTGATAAAATAAATTTTTGATTTTTATTTTTACAACAAAACGATAATTCAGAATTTTTTGAGTTGTCGTTTTGTTATTTTTTTGATTTATTGAACTCTTATTTTAGAACCGTATTTATTGATTGAAACTGTGATATAAGTCACATAAACAGAACGGAAAATTTTTCTTATTTGTTGTCTAAAAGAGGAAATTTTTTCTCGTTTAATAGGTATTTATTATACGTAAATAACTTTACATGTCATGTAAACGACTTTTTTGGACCGAAACAGGATTTTTGATGGTATGAATAAATTCTTAAACAAACAAATCTGATTTTTGGTTTGTAAATTTTTAAATACAACAATTATGATTTTAGATAATCAAGTATAAAAAAATAATTTACTTTTTTATTGGATTAAAATATTCTACATCTGACTTATCGTGTCTTAAAATTTCATAAACAAGAGAATTAAAATCATCCTCATTATTTACAAAATCAAGTTCAGTTGTATTTACAATTAAAAGTGGAGCATTACGATAGTGAAAGAAAAAATAATTATATGCTTCATTTAAATCTTTGATATAACTTTCACTGATATTTTTTTCAATTGGTCTTGCTCTTTTTTTTATGTTTGACATAAGTCGTTCAATTTTTGATTGTAAATAAACAACCAAATCAGGTTTTGTAATCAGTGAATTATTCATTGTTGAAAAAATTGTTTCATAGAGTTGTAGTTCGCTATTTTGTAAATTCAGATGAGCAAAAATTTTATCTTTTTCAAAAATGTAATCCGAAATTAAAAATTTATTGAACAAACCACCTTGCATCAAAATTTGTTGTTGTTTAAATCTTGAAAGCAGAAAAAATATTTGAGTTTGAAATGCATATCTATCTGGATCGTCATAAAATTTTGGCAAAAACGGATTTTCCTCAAATTGTTCAGTAATCAATTGAGCATTTAGTTTTTCGCTTAACATTTTTGCTAAACTTGTTTTTCCAACACCAATCACA
>SXSO01000054.1 GCA_005792205.1 Bacteroidota bacterium
CAACTTCTTGCGGAGAAATATTTTCCTTTTCTGCTGTAATTGTAATAGGAACTCCATGTTCATCAGAACCGCAAATAAATAAAACATCATTTCCAATTAAACGATTATATCTTGCATAAATATCTGCAGGAAGATATGCTCCTGCAAGATGTCCAAGATGAATTTTTCCATTTGCATATGGAAGTGCTGCTGTAATTAAAATTTTCTTACTCTTCTGCATTTTTTAAAATTTGTTTTAGTTCAAGTGAGAATGAAGACAACGATAAAAGAATATATGCATTTTTATTGCTCAAAGAAATATGTTTTTCAATTAAGTTAAAAATTTTTTCTATTGAAAGAGTTTTATATTTATTACAAAATTTTTTTATAGATTCAATCATATCAATATTAACAACATCAAAACCATTTTGATGCAAAAATATATCTCTAAACCATAATAAAATCAACGAAAAAAAATTAACTAAATTTTCTCTGGAAAATTCTTTTGCAATTTTTTCGCTTTCATAAATAACTTCAGAAACAGATTTTGATGCAATCAATCTTAAGAAATCTATCGCGTTTTTTCTCATCATATTTAAATCTGAATGAAGTAATTTCAACGCATTTCCATAACTTCCAAATGCAATATGAGAAATAATTTTTGCTTCATCATTATTTATATTTTGAAATTTTATTAAAGCATTTTCAATTTCATTAGAAGTTAAATCATCAAAATAAAATTTTTGACATCGTGATTGTATTGTTTCTTTTATATGACTTAAAGATGAAGTTGTAAGAATAATTGTGGTATTAAAAGGTGGCTCTTCAAGTGTTCTTAAAAAAGCATTCTGTGATTTTTCATTCATTAAATCAGCGTTTGAAATAAGTATAATCCTTTTACCATTTGAAAAAACAGAAAGAGAAAGTTCTTTTATGATTTGTCTAATTGAGTCAATTAAAATTTCATTTGCTTTTATAATAGAAATTTTGTGATAGTAGTTTTGAGATTTTATTTTTAGTTCATTTCTAATTTCTTCAACAAGTGTGTTACTCAATGTTTCATCTTCTAAATTTTCTTCAGAATTTTTTGTTGGCATTTGAAAAATAAGTTTTAGATTTGGATGTTGAAGTTTTCCAATATTTATACAATTGAAACATTTATCACACGCTTCAGTATTTCCTTCTGTGCAATTTAATAACTTTGCAAATTCAATTGCAATAGCGTCTTTCCCAACACCTTCTTTCCCAATAAATAAATATGCTTGATGAATATTTTTTTTTTCAAAAATATTTTTTATTTGTAGTTTGGTTTTTTCTTGTCCAACTATATTATTCCAACTCATAAAAATTAAAATGCGTGTCCAATCCCAAAATGAATAGCAAAATCATTTAAAGTTTCATTGAAAAATTTTTTCCGAAAAATATTTTCTTTTGTGTAAGGATTATATCCTTTAATTCCAAAATCAAATCTCAAACTTCCAATAAAAGTGTCATATCTAATACCGCTTCCAATTGCAACAGCAATATCATCAAATCTAAATCGCTGTAATTCACTCCACATATTTCCAACATCAAAAAATATAACAAATCCAAGTTTACTTATTTCAAATGATTTTATATTTTGAAAATTTTTAAATGGGTTAATTCTATTTTCAATATTAATCTCAAATAAAAAATTTCCTCCAAAGTTTTTACTATTGAAATCAGCACCCAAATCTCTTGGATTCCACGCTCTTATACTTCCACTTCCTCCAGCAAAATATCTTCTATTAAGCGGAATTTTTTTTTCATCATTTTTTTTATCATCTCCATACTTACTTTGAATTCCAATTTTTAGTTTTGAAGCAAAAATAGAACTAGTATTAATTTTAAAATAATATTTTCCAGTAAAAGAAAAATTTAGAAACTGAGTGAACGGCAAATTTGGTTGAATATTTTTCAATAAACTTGAAAATGAACCAGATTCATCAATAGTTATAGAATTTAAAAAACCGTTAGATGGAAAAAATAAATTATCAGTTTTATCTTTTTGCAATGTAAAACTAAATATTGAGTTAAATTGTGGTTTTGTCTCTTCTTTAAAATCTATTTCTTCAATTTTCCTTTTTGATTCAGGAAGAATTTCAACATCTGATCTTTCTAATGCCCAATCAAAAAATCCATAAGTAAATTCTGTAAACTGATTTACAATACTCAATTTTCCTCGTTCAATATTTTGTAAATAATCTTTTTGTTTATCTAATCGTAATAAAAATGTAGAAGACAAAGAAAGAGATTTTTGAAAAATATATTGTTGAGTTAATGAAAACGATAAATCAACTTTTCCAATAACAGTAGAGTCATTTAATAGATTTTTAAAAGATAAATTTTTAAAATTCCACAATTGAATTGATTGCATATCAACTGAAATTTGTGAACGAAAATTTTTTGCATTTCCAAAAAAATTTCTATCTATAAAAGTTGTTCCAATACCAATATTAAATGCATTATTAATATCAGAATAATTTATTTCCGGCATAATACTATACTTTGGCAAAAGCACTCCATAAATTTTCATTGGAATAAAAAAAACTATTGTATCATCGATTGAAATAGGATCAATACGAGCAAACTCAAATACACCAAGTTTATTTAAATTTTGTTCACTTGTTTTTTTTTTATTCTCACTATACAAATCATTTTGCTTTAATTTAATTTGTTTTTCAAGCACCTCATATTCAATTGTATCAATAGTTGGAGAAGTAATTTCATAATACAAATTTCCAAAAACATATTTTTTCCCAATATCAAAATATAAACTCACACTTACAATATTCGTTGAAGTATATCTATGTATTGAAGAATTATTGTTTAAAAATTCACAATTTGGATATCCAAAATTTTTAAGAGTATCTAAAATTCTATCTATTTCATTTGCAATATGTGATGCATTGTATATATCTCCATTATGAATAATTGATGTAGAAAAAATTTTCTTACTTAAAGATTCATCAATTTTCTCAAGTCCAAAATAATTGATACTATCTAAAAAAAATTCTTGATTTGAATTTATTTTTATTTTTATATCTACAAATGATTTATTCTCATCAAAAAATAAATTAGTATCAATTTCAACATCCAAATATCCATTGTCAATATAAAAATTTTTGATTTTTTCTATATCTGATGAGAAAATGTTATAATCAAAATAAGAAGGTGGATTTCCAATTTTTTCTCCAAATATTTGATAAAAATATTTGGAGAAAAAATTTGGGGTTTCCTTTGAAAAAAAAATTTTTTGTAAATCAGAATCTAAAAAAATATCGTTATGAATAACTTCAATAGAATTTATTTCAAATTCGCTTTCTATACTTTGTGAAAAAAGTATTTCTGAAAAAAAAACTGTGAACAAAAAAACCCAGCAATAAATTACTGGGTTTAATGATATTAAATTGTATAAAAATTTATTTTTCAATTTTATAAATTATCTTCGTCTTCATCATAAAAAAAATCTTCTCCACTTGGAATATCATGCCATATATCTTCTATGCTCTCGTAAACTTCATCATTATCTTCCAGATCTTTCAAATTATCTATTACTTCTTGTGGAGCGCATGTTCTTTCAGCATACTCTATCAATTCATATTTTGTTGCAGGCCACGGAGCATCATTCAAATAAGAAGCAAGTTCTAACGTCCAAATTATAGGTTTCATAACTTATTTAAATTCTAATTTTTAGTTTTTTGTATCAACAAAAAAATCTATCGGATTTTTTTTTACACCATTTAGAGAAACTTCATAATGTAAATGAGAACCTGTTGAAAAACCCGTTGAACCACATTTTGCAATGACATCACCACGATTTACTTTTTGTCTTTCACGAACAAGAATTGATGAACAATGTCCATACAAAGTTTTATATCCATATCCATGATTTATTTCCACCATAAAACCATATCCACTATGTTTTCCAGCAAATTCAACAATGCCTCCTCCAGCTGCATATATTTTAGTTCCAACATCATTTACAATGTCTAATCCATAATGAAACTTGCTGTTAGCAGTAATAGGATGCATTCTCATACCAAATCCAGAAGAAGAATAAATTCCATTCATTGGTTGAAGTGTTGGAAAGGAAGCAAACATTTTTTTATTTAATTGATATTTTTTTTCAATTTCTGTAAAACTTTGTTTTTGGATTTCAATTTTGTTTTTCATAAGTTCAATATCTTCAAACAAATTGCTTGGTTTTTTAAATAAAAAATTATCAATAGAGCTTCCTCCAACACCTCCATTTTGTGTTTCAGAATTCAATGTAGGAAGATTAACCATTTTTCTAAATGCATTGTTTTGAATTGAGACCTCATCTATCAATGTATTAAGGTTTTTTATTTCAGATTTAAGTTTTTGGATTTCTGTGTTTTCGGTTTTAAAAGTTTGTATGTTTGAATAGTTTTTATTCGTAACAAAAAAATAACTTACAACCAATAACACAAACAATGATATAAAGAAAACTATTTTAAAATAATTTTTCTTGATTTCAAAAAATGCTAATGTTTTATCAGAATAAATAAATACTCTGAAAGGAATTTGTTTAAAAATATTTTTCATAATTCACCTATCTGATTGAAAGTGATAAAAAATTTTCGCCAATTTAAAAAAATATATCTATTTAACAAAAACAAAATTAAAAAAACTATTCAAAATCATGCTCAAAATAATCAATTGCTCTTAATGAATCGTCTTTCTTAGTTTTAGATTTTTCACTAATTCTGTTTTCTAAACGAAGAGAAAATTCATGAGATACATCATATCCATAATGTTTCAACAAATAATTCAAAGCAATGACTTCACAAATAACTGTGACATTTTTTCCAGGAAAAATTGGAAGTTTGACTTTTGGAATTTCAACTTCTAAAATATTTTTAGTTAGAGAACCAAAGTCAATTCTTTCATATTCAGCAGTTGGATCTCTTTCTTCAAGTTCTACAACTATTTCAACTCTTTTTTGAAAACGAACTGCTCTAACACCAAACATATTTCTCACATCAACTAATCCAAGACCTCTTATTTCCATTATATGTTTCACCAAATCGTTTCCTGTACCCATTAAGATTCCCTCTCCTTTTCTAATAATAGTTACAACATCATCAGCAACAAGACGATGACCTCTTTCAATTAAATCAAGTGCAATTTCACTTTTTCCAATTCCAGATTTTCCAATCAAAAGAAGACCAATTCCATATACATCTACAAATGATCCATGATAAATAATTTGAGGAGCAAATTGATCATCCAAAAAATCACCAATGAAATAAGTAAGTTTTGTTGTTTCTATTGGTGCCTGAAAAACCGCAATTTTTTTTTCTGAAGCAATTGATATCAAATCATTATCAATTTCGTTATCATTTGTTATTATAATACAAGGAATAGGAAACTCAACAACTTTTTTAAAAATTTTTATCCTTTCTGGTTTTGAAAGTGAATTCAAATATTTTATTTCAGTATTGCCAACTATTTGAACTCTATCATATGTAAAAAGTTCAACATATCCCGCAAGTGCAAGTCCCGGACGATGAACATTCTTATCATAAATCAAATTTCCAAAACCAACTTCTCCATTTAACAATTTGAGTTTTATTCTATCTTTGTTTTTTGTATATAAGAACTCAACTGTTATATGTTTTTTATTCTCTTCCATTTAAATTTATTCCTCATCTGATTTTTTTAAAACTTTTTTCCCTATATTTTTTTTACGAGATTTCAATTTTGATTTATAAGTTGTCAATTGATGTTCAACTTTTTCCACTGCCATATCAATTGATTTATGCATATCATCGCTTTTTTCTTTTGCTGTTAAAAAATGACCATTTGCACGCAAAACAATTTCTGCAACTTGCGTATTTTTTATTTTCCCATCTTTGTAAAAAATAATATCACATCGTTGTATGTGATCAAAAATATTTTCAAGTTTTATGACTTCAGAAATTGCATGTTCTTTTATTTCTGATTTAACTTTTATTTTTCGTGATGTTACGTGGATTTCCATAATTAAATTAATTTATTTTGTATGAATAAAATTCTATGCACGAGGATGTACTTTTTCATAAACTTTTTTTATTCTTTCAGAAGAAAGATGTGAATAAATTTGTGTTGTTGAAATATCTTGATGACCAAGCATTTCTTTAACTAAACGAATATCTGCTCCACGGTTTACAAGATGTGTTGCAAATGTATGCCGAAGTGTATGAGGGCTTTTTTTAACAACATCTGAAACTTGTGAAATATATTTTTTAACCAATATATTTATTGCTCTTAAACTTAATCTACTTCCATTTTTTGAAAAAAATAAAATTACGTTTTCATTAATTTTTTTTTTAAAAATAAAATCTTTTCTTTCTTCAAAATATATTTTTAAAAAATCAACTGCAATTTTTCCAATTGGAACAATTCTTTCTTTGTTTCCTTTTCCAGTAACTTTCAAAAGCAAGTTTATACAATCAATATCAGATATATTTAATGAAGCAAGTTCACTTCTACGAATTCCACTACTATAAAATAATTCAAGAATTGCTCTATCTCTTTTTCCCAAAAATGTATTTTCAAATTTTATGTTAAACAAATTATCAATTTCATTTTCAGTTAAAAAATTAGGAACTAATTTTTCAGTTTTAGGATTTGAAATATGTTTTGCGGGATTAAAACCAAATATTTCTTTTTTAAAAAGATAGTTGTAAAATGAACGAATTGAAGAGAGTTTTCTTGCAATACTTTTTTTAGATAATTTGAGTTCTCTTAAATCAATCAAAAAAAGTTGAACTGTTTTTCTATCAATTTCTTTTAAAGGAAAATTCTCATTTAAAAAATATCGTTCTAAAAACTGATAAAACTGATTCAAATCGTTTTTATAAGCTGAAACAGTATGAAGTGAAAAAAATCTTTCATTTTTAAGATATAAATAAAAATTTTCCAATAAATTTTTAACCATTTTCAAGTTTTTGTTTATCCTCAATTAAAGTTTCTGATTTACATTTATCACAGTATAAATGATTTCCTTTTTTCTCAGTATATTTTTTTAAAAGATACTCATTTTGACAGTTGTCGCAAGTTTGATTTACAACCTCATTCCAAGAAACAAAATCACATTCAGGATATTTTGAACAACCAAAAAATGCTTTACCTCTTTTAGAACTTCGTTTAATAACATCACCGTTTTTAAATTTTGGACATCTGATTCCACTTGGAATTGGTTTTATATTTTTGCAAGTTGGATATTTTGAACATCCAAAAAATTCTCCATATCTACTTTTTTTAATCAACATTTCACTTCCACATTTTTCACATTTTTCTCCACTAAATTTTGGTTCTTCTCTTTCATCTTTTCCAATTGACTTTGTGTTTTTACAATTTGGATAAGATGAACATGCTAAAAACTTTCCTCCTCTTCCCCATTTTTCAATCATCTTGCTTCCACACTTTTCACATACTTGACCATTTGCATCAGTTTGAAGTTCATGTGGAAGTGCAAAAGTTTTACTTTCAGCTGATTCTAATGATTTGCTAAATGGTTTATAAAAATCATTCATAACTTTGATATAAGTTGACTTTCCAATTGCAATTGTATCAAGTTCATGTTCCATTTTTGCCGTAAATTTTACATTGAAAATATCAGGAAAATTGTAAACCAAAATTTTATTTATATCTATTCCTAAAAGTGTCGGAAAAAGTCGTCTCTCTTTTTGTATAACATATTCTCTTTCAATAACCGTACTTACAATTGAAGCATAAGTACTTGGTCTTCCAATTCCAAGAGATTCAAGTTCTTTGACAAGTGTGCTTTCAGAAAATCTTGCAGGAGGTTTTGAGAAATGTTGATGAGGAATAAGATTTTCTAAATCAACTATTTGATTTTCTTTTAAAGAAAGTGGAATTTTTCTTTTAATTTCATCATCTTCGTCCAAATTTTTCTCTTCCTCTTCTTCTTTATAAATTTTAAGGAAACCTAAAAAAACATAACTTGAATCAACAGATTTAAAAATATATTTTCCACCTTCTATTAAAATAGTTCGTGTTTCCAAAATTGCATTTGACATTTGACATGCAATAAATCTATTCCAAATTAGTTCATATAATACAAACTCATCTTTTGACAAAAAATTTTTTACAAACTGTGGATTATATTTCAACGATGTAGGACGAATTGCTTCGTGAGCATCTTGTGAGTTTTTTTTCTTTGTGTAAGTTGTTTTCTCTTGTGGAAGAAATTCTTTTCCATAAACTTCTAATATATAATTTCTTGCATTATCAACTATTTCATCATTCAATCTTGTAGAATCAGTTCTCATATAAGAAATTAATCCAATTGTTCCTTCGCTTCCAAGTTCAACTCCTTCATAAAGTTTTTGAGCAATCATCATAGTTTTTTTTGGAGAGAACCTCAATTTTGCAAACGCCGCTTGTTGTAAAGAACTTGTAATAAATGGTGGTTTTGGATTTACTTTACTTTCGCGTTTTTGAATTTTAGAAATTTGAAAAGATTGGTTTTTTATATCATCAATTATGTTTTCAGAAACATTTTGTGAATCAATAGAAATATATTTTTCTAATATTCCTTTTCTTTTCAATTCATCCAAAACTTCTTTTTCAGGAATAATAATTTCTTTGTCAGAAATTTTAAAAAGTTTTGAGAAAAAAATTTCTTTTTTTTCAGTTTGAAACTCTCCAACAATTGACCAATATTCAGTTGATTTAAATGAATTTATTTCCTCTTCTCTTTCGCAAATTAAACGAAGAGCAACAGATTGAACACGACCTGCAGAAAGTCCATATCGAACTTTTTTCCAGAGAAATGGCGAAACTTTAAATCCTAAAATTCTATCCATTGCACGACGAGCTTGTTGTGCATTTACAAGTTTATCATCTATGTGAGTTGGATTTTGAATTGCAACTGTTATTGCTTTTTGAGTGATTTCATTAAATAAAACTCTAAAAATATTTTTATTTTCTTTTTTTATTTCATTAGCAATATGAAACGCAATTGCTTCTCCTTCTCTATCTGGATCAGTTGCTATAAAAATTTTTTCAGATTCTTTTGCGTTTGATTTTAATTTCTTTACAACTTCACTTTTGCCTTTGATAACTGCATAATGTGGTAAAAAATCTTTTTCAATATCTATACCAAGTTTGCTTTTTGGTAAATCAATAATATGACCAACTGATGCTTCAACTATAAAATTTTTTCCAAGATATTTTCCAATTGTTTTTGCTTTTGAAGGTGATTCAACTATAATTAAAGATTTTTCCATTTAATTTATTGTTTCATTGTTTAGAAAAATATCTCTTGCTTTCCACAAATTTATATTGTTATTTTCAAAAAATATAGCAGATGCAATTGCTTTTATATCATTAACTGTAATTTTTGAAGCATCCATCATCATTATTTGCTCAATGATGTGTTCCATTTCTAAATCATTTATCAAACCAAGTTGGCGAAGTTGAAATAAGTAACCTCTTGCATTTGTGTCAATCACAAGCTTTTCAACTTCATGAAATGTTCTATGTGAAGTTGAAGTTTGTGTTTCAGCTTGTTTTTTTGGCAAATCTTTACTTTCATTTTTTGCAAGAAGAAAAGAAAATGCTGCATTTATTTCAGATTTTGTGTATCCATTCTTTTCAAGTTGTGAAAAATCAATTTCACTGACTTTTTCTTCTTGTGTTTTTTGAAGTAAAAAAATCAAAAGCTCAAATATTTTTTCTATTGTCATAAAAAAATTTTTCTAAATATAAGTTTTCTTTTTTTGTCATTTTATCTTTTTGTTTTTGAGTTGCATCATCATAACCAATAAGATGAAGTGTTCCATGAATTATCAATCTCAAAACCTCATTTTCGAATGTCTCATTATAAATTTTTGCTTGTCTCTTTGTTTGATTCAAAGAAATATAAATTTCACCTTCTACTTTTTCTCCTTCATTTAATCTAAAACTAATCACATCTGTTATTTTGTCAATTTGAAAAAATTTTTTTTTCATTTTCTTTATTTCTCTATCATCTATAAAAATAACATTGATTTCTCTACAAAAAAAAAATTCTTCTTTAAGTGTAAGTAAAATAATTTTTTTTGTTTTATTTTTGGAAAACTTTAAATTAGTTTTATGATGAAAAACATTTATCATTCAAATTTCAATTGTACTTCCTTCTATTGCTGCTGAAATTTGTATTGATGTATTACTAACTTTTTTTCTACAAACTTCCACAATTTCATCTAACTCATCATCACTTCTATCTACGTTGTGATGAAATAAAACGCAGTGTTTCACTTTTGCAATTTCAGCAATTTTTAAAGTAAATAAATAATCTGAATGTCCCCAACCGATATGATTTTTATATTCTTCTGAAGTATATGTTGAATCGTGAATAAAAACATCTGCATTTTTACAAAAATCATATATTCTTTGATTTGGATCAGTTCCACTATTTAAAAACTTTTTTAAAATGAATTTTTTAGTTTTCATTTTTGAAATATTTTCAATTGTAAGTGGTTCGTTATCAGTTATATAAATAAGTGTTTTACCATTATGAATAATTTTATATCCTAAAGCATAATGAGGATGATTTGCATATATAGTTTCAATTTTAGTTCCGTTGATATCAAACACTTCTTCTTTGGTATGGAAAAAATTTACTGTTGCTGCATATTCATTTAATCTAATTGGAAAATAAACGCTATCCATTTGATTGGATAAAACTTTTTTCAATGATTTACTAAATATTTGACCTCCAATTATTTTAAATTCATTTTCCTTAAATGCAAGTGGAGAAAAAAATGGAAATCCTTGAATATGATCCCAATGAGTGTGAGAAATCAAAATTGTTGCTTTTATACTTTTATTTTCTTGTAAAAGTTTTTTTCCTAATGCTCGTATTCCACTTCCTGCATCTAATATAAAAAGTTCATCATTATCCATTCGCAATTCAACACACGGAGTATTACCTCCGTATCGAATTGTTTTTATTCCTGGAGAAGGAATCGAACCTCTTGTTCCCCAAAATGTCAATTTCATAATCTATCTTTCAATATAATTTGAAACATATTTTATATAATTTTTTGCACTTTGCTCTATCATTTTTTTTTCTTCATC
>SXSO01000055.1 GCA_005792205.1 Bacteroidota bacterium
ATTAGAAACAAAATTTCAGAATATTTATTTGTGGGATTTGTAATCCATTCAGGAAATTTTTCTTGTGGAAAAATGGTTTGTGTGAAGATGAAAATTAAAAATAAAATTTTCATAATTACTCTAAACAAAATGTAGAAAATAAGTTAAATGAATTTTTATCTATATTCACATTTCCTATATTGTCTTGAAAAATAATTTGCCCATTTGCATCACGATAATTTATTTTAACATTATGATTACCGTTTTCTAATTCAATTTCCTTCACCAATACACGAGACGGAAAATAACGAGAAATTCTCATATCAGCATTTTCAGTTGCATCTATTGCAGTTCCAGTTGCAATATGAGAGAGTGATTTTAAAAGTGCATTACCTCCAATTTTTTTATCTAATTCTTTGTTTATTGCTGCATTTGCAATTGCTTTTGTAATACTTCTTGCAATTGCTTTTGTGTAGATTATTGGCTCTTTTAATTTATATGTTTCGTAAGCAACATTTTCAATACTTTCAATTGCTTCAAAATTTCCAAAACTTTTTTCGTCAATCACAATTTCAATAGAACTTATTTTTGTTCCTTTCTTTTCAATATATGGTAGCGAAAATTTTATGTGAAGTCCATCCTCAATGCCAATCCAATTTATCGCATCAATTTGGTTTTCATTTTTTCCATCAGAAGAATAAATAAAAATTGTATTATTTTCACTATGTAAAATAAATTCATTTGCAAATTTTTCAGGAGATTTTCCAATAAAACTTATAAAAGTTACTTTATTATTTTTTGGAATATTTTCAAGGTTTGGTTTTGCAAAATCATAAATTTTACTTTGTAAAAACGCTTCATCAATTTTTTGCAAATCAATGTTTGCATTATCAAAATCGTTTTCATTTTTATACAGAAGGAAACTCATATATCTTGCGAGAGCAGAATTTTGAAACTCTAATTTTTTATTTTCAATATTTTTTATCTTTTTGTCTGAAGAGTTGTATTCATCCGCAATTTTTCCATACTTACTTTCAAGAAGTAAAAGTTTTTCATTGATTTTTCTCACTTCTACAAATGCTTTATCTGTTTGGTTTAACCCAATATAATTCAATGCTTTAAAAACATTTAAGTAAATATTTTCATAATCTTCACCTTCATAATCCGTAATATTATCGTTCAATAAAAATGACATTACACTTTTTGAAATGCTTTGAGTGTAAAGTTCATCAATCAAATTTTCAGCATTCGTAAGCATCTCGTTACTTTTTTCATATTCTTTTGCATAATGATAAAGAAGTCCCAAATCCAAATAAAAAAGTACAGCATCTTTTTTTGAGTAGTATTTTTTCTTTGATTCTAAAAGGAGATTATTTGCTGCTTTAAAATCTTTTTCTTGTACTTTTTTATCAATAATTGAAAATTGTTTTTTTTGTGTGGATATCGTTGCACAACCAACAAATATGAAAACAAGAATAAGTGAATAAATATTTTTTACCATTTGAATTTATTTTTTTCCACAATCTTTTTTATTTTTTTTGTGTCCATCCAAATTTTTTCATTTGTCTCAATATTTACAAGTTCTACATCAACTTGGTAATATTTTATTTCGCTTCCTTCAACTGCATCAATGAGTGTTTTGAAACTTCCTTTCAACATAAAATCTGCTCCCGTTTCAGATGCTAACTTTTTCGCTGTTTCTTCTGATGCTTCTAATTGTTGTTCCGTTCTTTCTTCGCGAATTTCTTTTCTTTCAGAACTACTTGCAACAAATGTAACTTTTCCACTATTTATTAGTTCTCTTTCAATGTCTTTTATAAATGTTGTTGTTTCAATATGTTCCGAACTCAAATTACGAATTGTTCCAATAATTGCTGTTGGTTTTCGTTCATTTTTTTCTTGGAACTCATTAATCCAAAAATGTGAGAGCAAACTTTTTGTTATTTCTTCTGCAACAAGTCGTGAATCAGTATCATTCCATCTTCCACTTAAATCAATTTGTGAATCAGCAGAAATTCTACTTACTTGACGAGATGTGCAACCAATAATGAAAATTGAGAGAAGTATATATAAATTAAATTTGAGATTTTTCATAAAACTATTTTTTTTGAAATATAAAAACTTTTAGAGATTAACTTTAGTTCCAATTGTAAAATATTTTACTGAAAATGTGTTAAACTTTTGAAATGAAAAATTTCCAATCATAGAAATATGTTTTGTGATGTTATACAATATTTCCAAATTAGATTGAGAAGTTTGAATTTGGCGATTATTATTTAACACTAAATTTGTTTCATCAAAGTAAAAAATTTTTTTTCCAAAAGAAAACTTTTGTTTAAGTTTCAAATCAAAAATTTTTCCTTCAATTTCAATTTTTACATTAGAAAGATATGGTGTTTCTTCTACAAAAATTTTATTTTCATTTGATTTACTTGAAAGCAAAAAACAAAAAATATTTATATTGTCATATATTTTTTTTGAATATCCAAACTTAAGTTGATAAGTTAAAATTTTATCATTAGAAACTGAAATTATATTACTCAAACTTAAATTTTGGTTTTTATCTAAACTATAAAAAACTGTTCCTCCAAGAAAGTGAATTTTTTCTTGTGCATATTCTACACTATAAATTACATAAGGTTTTTCAATAAGTAATGAATAATTTGTTGTAAAACTAAAATTTCCTCCAAA
>SXSO01000056.1 GCA_005792205.1 Bacteroidota bacterium
CAACAAATTCCTCCTCGCTTTGTAAATGACGAACTTGGAAGATTAATTTCAACAATAAACGATATGTTGATTCGGCTTCAAAATTCATTTGAACTTACACAAATGTTTTCAATTGATGCTTCACATGAACTTAGAACTCCACTTACAATCATTCGTGGAGAAATTGAAACTACATTAAATGAAACTGATGTTGAAAAACTCAAAGAAACTTTTTCATCTATTCATGAAGAAACATTACGAATGCAATCTATAATTGATTCATTGATGTTAATTGCAAGAACTGATTATAGACAGTATAAACCTAATTGGGAAAATGTACAATTGAATTCTATCATTGAAGAATTATTTGAAGATGTGACTATTTTAGCAAACAAAAAAAGTATTGAAATTCAACTTTTAAAAAATGATGAATTTATAATTATTGCGGATTTAGTGCGACTGCGACAACTGTTATTGAACTTAACTGATAATGCAATAAAATATACTCCCGAATGTGGAAAAGTTTTTATTTCATCTGAACATGAAAAAGATTTTGCTGTTATTAAAATTAAAGACACGGGAATTGGAATTCCAAAAAATGAACTTCCAAAAATTTTCAACCGATTTTATCGTGTTGATAAAGCACGTTCAAGAGAACTTGGTGGAAGTGGTTTGGGACTTTCAATTGCAAAATGGATTGTGCATCTACATAATGGACGAATTGAAGTTCAAAGTATTGTTGAACAAGGTACAACTTTTACAATAAAACTTCCAATAAATCAACCAACATAATTTACTCATTCTGAAATGTCAAACGAAACTAATTTCACTCCTTTGATGAAACAATATTATGAAGTGAAAGCAAAGCATAAAAATGCAATTTTGCTTTTTCGTATGGGAGATTTTTATGAAACATTTAATGAAGATGCAAAAGTTACAGCAAGTGTTTTAGGAATTACGCTTACAAAAAGAGGAAAAAAAAATTTGGAAGAAATTCTACTTGCGGGATTTCCATATCACGTTTTAGATACATATTTGCCGAAACTTTTGAAAGCTGGACTTAAAGTTGCAATTTGCGAACAAATGGAAAATCCTAAATTTGCAAAAGGAATAGTAAAACGAGATGTTGTTGAAGTTTTATCTTCGGGAATAAATTTTTCAGATAAAGTTTTAGAAACAAAAAAAAATAATTTTTTGTGTGCAATTTATCTTCCTTCACAAATTTTAAAAAGTGAAGATACAATTGGAATCTCTTTTATTGATGTTTCAACTTCAGATTTTTTTTGCAACGAAATTTCACTTCACAATTTACCAGATGAATTACAAAATTATTTTCCTTCTGAAATTTTAATTCAAAAAGAAAACTTTGAAATAATAAAGCACTATTTAAAAAACAATACAAATTTTAACTTCACCAAACTTGATGAATGGGTATTCAGTTTTGATTATACAAAAGAATTACTTACAACACAATTTCAAACAAAAAACTTAAAAGGATTTGGAATTGAAAATTTGAAATTGGGAATTATTTCAAGTGGAACCATTTTACACTATTTGAACGAAAATCAAAAAGGAAATATTTCACATATAAAAAAAATTTCTGCAATTGAAACCAAAAATTTTGTAGAAATTCCAACTTCAACTCAAAGAAATTTGGAACTTATTTTTCCACTCAATTCAAATAATGAGAACTCAACTTTAATATCTGTTTTGGATAAAACATCAACTCCAATGGGAAGTAGAATGTTAAAAATGTGGATTATAAAACCATTGAAAAATTTGGAGAAAATTAACTTACGATTAAATTCAATTGAGTTTTTATCAAAAGAAAATAGTTTGAGAAAAAAAAATTTAAATTTACTTTTGCAGTTTGGAGATTTGGAAAGATTAAATTCAAAAATTTGCACACGAAGAGCAAATCCAAAAGATGTTTTAAATTTAAAAATAAGTTTGAATTTAATTTCTGAAATTAAAATTCAACTTCAAAACACAAATTTTCTTTTAAAAAAAATTTTTGATAACATAAAAGAACTTAACGATTTACAAAATTTTTTATTTAACACAATTGAAGAAAACGCTCCACTAAATATTTCTGATGGCAATGTTATAAAAAGTGGATTTAATGTTGAACTTGACGAACTTAAAGAAATATCTCGTTCTGGAAAAAAATGGATTGCAAATCTTCAACAAAAAGAACGAGAACAAACACAAATCAATTCTCTAAAAATTGGATTCAACAATATTTTTGGCTATTATATTGAAGTTACAAACACACATAAAAATAAAGTTCCACAACATTATATCAAAAAACTAACAATGACAAATGCGGAAAGATTTGTAACTGAAGAATTAAAAAATTATGAAGAAAAAATTTTAAATGCTGAAGAAAAAATTTTAGAAATTGAAACAAAAATTTTCAATGATATTTTAACTGAAATTTCAAAATTTGCATCTGAAATTCAAGAAAATGCAAAACTAATTGCAACTCTTGATATATTGATTTCATTGACTGAGGTTGCAATATCAAATAATTATGTGAAACCAATTGTAGATGAAAGCAACATAATTGATATAAAAAAAGGACGACATCCAGTAATTGAAAAACTTTTGCCAATTGGAGAAAACTATATTCCAAATGATGTTTTTTTAGATTCAAAAACTCAGCAGTTGATTTTAATTACAGGACCTAATATGAGTGGTAAATCAAGTTTTTTGCGACAAGTTGGATTGATTACTTTGATGAGTTTGTGTGGAAGTTTTGTTCCTGCAGAAAGTGCAAAAATTTCAGTTGTAGATAAAATTTTTACACGAGTTGGTGCAAGTGATAATATAGCTCAAGGTGAAAGTACATTTCTTGTTGAAATGCAAGAAGCATCTCTTATTTCAAACACGGCAACAAAAAAAAGTTTGATTCTATTGGATGAAATTGGAAGAGGAACTTCAACATTTGATGGAATTTCAATCGCATGGTCAATTTCTGAATTTATTCATGAAAAAATTGGAGCGAAAACACTTTTTGCTACACATTATCACGAACTAAATGAACTTGCTCAAAAATTTCCACGAATAAAAAATTTCAAAGTTGATGTAAAAGAATATGGTGAAAAGGTAATTTTTTTACACAAAGTAACAAGTGGTTTTGCCGATCATTCCTATGGAATAAATGTTGCAAAAATGGCAGGACTTCCAAATGAAATTATAGAAAGAGCAAAAGAAATTTTATTCAACTTGGAAAAAAGCGAACTCATAATTCACAGCGATGATAAAAATTGCCAAACTACTTTATTTGAAATGGTAGATGATAAATTACGAGATGAAATAAAAAAAATTGATGTAGATAAATTAACTCCTCTTGAAGCACTAAAAATAATTTTTGAATTGAAGAAAAAAATTTCAAATTAGTTTTAACTTTCCAATTACATCGTCTATTGTTTTATAATTTTTTTGTTTAAGAATTTCTCTCAATTCATTTTCAATTCTTTCAAAACACTTCGCTCCTTCTTCAACAAATGTAGTTCCAATTTGAACAGCACTTGCTCCACAAAGTAAAAATTCAAACACGTCGATTCCTGTTTCAATTCCACCAACACCAATGATTGCAATATTTTTATTGAGTAATTCAAAAAATTTTCTAACATTTGCTAATGCTGTTGGTTTTACATATTTCCCTCCAATTCCACCAAATCCACCTTTGGGTTTTATCACAACAGATTCGCTTTCGATATCAACAAATAAACCATTTCCAATTGAATTTATACAAGTTACAAAAGAAAGAGGAAATTGATTTAAAATTTTTGCAACTTCTTCAAAGTGGACAAAATCAAAATATGGAGGGAGTTTTACTCCAAGTTTTTTTTTATTGAATTCAAAAGTTTTTTCAAGTAAAATTTTAGTTTGAATAAAATCATATCCAACTTGTGGTTTTCCAATTATATTGGGACAAGATAAATTTAACTCAATAAAATCAATATCAGAAATAGAATTTATTTCTTTGATAATTTTTATATTATCGCTTTCAGATAAACCTGAAACACTCACAATATATGGTTTCCCGTTTTTTTTTAATTCACTCGCAAATTCAATATATTTTTTGTATCCCAAATTTGGAATTCCCATTGAATTTATTGAACCAAATGGAAGTTTTTTATATCGTGGAAATTCATTGCCATTTCTAAATTCAAGAGTTGAGGATTTAGAAACTATTGCTGACGATTTAGATTTTCCAAGTTCAATAAGTTCGTCATAAGTTTCACATCTTGCTCCTGATGCATTCATCAAACAAGAAGAAAAATTTACACCATTAATTTTTGTTTCAAGCATAATTTTTTTTAGTAATTGTAAAAACCTATTTTTGTTTTTCTTCCAAGTTCATTTTTTTCTACTTTCCTTTTTTGAATTTCATTTGGACGAAATCTTTCTTCAAAATTACTTTGTTCATAAACTGATTTTGAAACTGCATAATTTATATCAATTCCTATTAAGTCCATTAGTTCAAATGGTCCCATTTTAAAACCTCCTTCAAGTTTTACAATTTTATCAATCTCTTCGACTGTAGAAATTTTTTCTTCTAAAATTTTTAGAGATTCAAGATAAAATGGACGAGCAATTTTATTTACAATAAATCCCGGTGAATCTTTTGCAGATACAGGAATTTTTCCAATGGATTTTGCAAAATTTATTATTGTTTCAATTGTTTCAAAAGATGTTTTTTCGCCTTTTATAACTTCTACAAGTTTCATAAAAAATGCAGGATTGAAAAAATGAAGTCCTGCAATTCTATTTGAAAACATTGATGAAAATGCAATTTCTGAAATTGAAATTGAAGATGTGTTAGAAAGTAGAATCGTATCTTGAGAAACAATTTTTTCAAGTTGAAAAAAAAGTTGTTGCTTTAAACTTAAATCTTCAATAATTGCTTCAATTACAATTTCACAATTTAAAAAATCATTTAGAGAATTTCCAATTTTAATTTTGGAAAATATTTTTTCTCCTTCATCCTTTGAAATTTTCTCTTTCAAAATACTTGTTTCAATTTCTCTTTCTAAAATTTTAAATCCATTTTTCAAACTTTCGTTAGAATTATCAAACACAACTACTTCATAGTTATATTTTGCACATGAAAGAGCAATGCCTCTTCCCATTGTTCCAAAACCAATTATACCAACTTTTTTCACTTTCAATTTTTTTTTAAAATTTATGAAATTTAAATTTCATAATTCTTTTTTTAAATTTGAAAAAAATTTTTTAATGATAAATGAAGAATTAGAACTCCAAAAGTTTGAGCAAAAAATTGCAAATGGCGAAAAAATAGAACCAAAGGATTGGATGCCAGAAAAATATCGCAAACAATTAATAAGAATGATTGCTCAACATGCTCATTCAGAAATTGTTGGAATGTTACCAGAAGGAAATTGGATAACAAGAGCACCATCACTTCGCAGAAAAATGGTTTTACTTGCAAAGGTTCAAGACGAAGGTGGTCATGGACTTTATCTTTATAGTGCTGCTGAAACTTTAGGGGCTGATAGAAAAGATTTGATTGAAGCATTGCTCAATGGAAAAATGAAATACTCAAACATTTTCAATTATCCAACTTTAAGTTGGGCAGATATTGGAATCATTGGATGGTTAGTGGATGGCGCTGCAATTGTAAATCAAACAATGTTAGCAAAATGTTCTTATGGTCCATATTCGCGAGCAATGATTAGAATTTGTAAAGAGGAAAATTTTCACAAACGACAAGGTTATGAAAATGTTTCTGTTTTAGCACAAGGAAATGCAAAACAAAAACAAATGGTTCAAGATGCTTTGAATCGTTGGTGGTGGCAAACACTTATGATGTTTGGACCTCATGATGAAAATTCCACAAACACTGTTGATTTAATGCGATGGAAAATAAAACTTGAAACAAACGATTCATTGCGACAAAGATTTATCAACTTAACAATTCCACAAGCATATGCAATAGGACTTACAATTCCTGATAATGATTTAAAGTATAACGAGAAAACTCAAAATTGGGAAATTGGAAAAATAAATTTTGACGAACTTTACAACGTGATAAATGGAAATGGACCTTGTAATAGAATTAGAATTGCCGAAAGAAAAAAATCTTACGAAGAAGGAAATTGGGTTAGAATTGCAGCAGAAAATTATGCACTAAAAAATAAAAATAATTATGGCACAAAATAAAATTGATACAGAACTATATCTTTGGGAAGTTTTTGTTCAAGATAAATTTGGTGAACCATTCACTCATTGTGGAAGTGTTCATGCAAGCGATTCTGAAATGGCTTTGCAAAACGCAAGAGATGCTTATTCAAGAAGAAACGAAGCAAAAACTATTTGGATTGTAAAATCATCTGAAATTATTTCTACAACTCCAAGTGATGAAGGTCCATTTTTTGAACCTTCAAACGATAAAATTTATCGTCATCCACAATTTTATACAATTCCTAAATCGGTAAAAGACAAATTGTTTTAATTTATGTTTGAAAAAAAAATTGAAGAAAATCTTTTCCAATTGCTCGTTCAAATTGCTGATGATAAATTGATTTTAGGACATCGCCTTTCAGAATGGTGTGGACATGCTCCAATTTTAGAAGAAGATATCGCACTTGCAAACATTGCTTTGGATAACATTGGACAAGCAAATTCACTTTATCAAATTGCTGTAAAATTGGAAAATAAAAATCGTTCAGAAGATGAACTTGCATTTTTTAGAGATGAAAGAGAATTTAGAAATATTCAAATTGTTGAACTTCCAAAAGGCGATTTTGCTTTTACAATTGTACGCCAATTTTTGTATGACAATTTTAGTTTTTTACTTTTTCAAAAATTTTGCGATTCAAATTTTATTGAACTTTCTGATGTTTCAAAAAAAATTGTAAAAGAAATTTCTTACAACTTACGACATTCAAAAGAATGGATTCTACGACTTGGAATTGGAACAGAAGAAAGTAAATTCAATACTCAAAAAGCAATTGATAAAATTTGGGAATTTACAAATGAAATGTTTGAATTTGGAAATGTAGAAAATTTTTTAATTGAAAAAAATATAATTCCAAATTTAGATACGATAAAAACTGATTGGGAATTAAGTGTAAAAAAAATTTTTGACAACACAAACTTACAAATTCCAAATATTTCTTATTTTGCAAGTGGAGGAAGAAATGGATTTCACACAGAATATTTAGGATATTTACTTGCTGAAATGCAAATTGTTGCTCGTTCAAATCCAAATGTAAAATGGTAAAAAAAAAAGTTTTTGAAATACTTTCTCAAGTTTTTGATCCCGAAATTCCTGTTGTAAATATAGTTGAACTTGGAATTATCAAAGAAGTAATTTGTGAAAATAATTCAATTGAAATAAAAATTTCTCCAACATATTCGGGATGTCCAGCAATGAATATTATTGAAGACGATATAAAATTTCAACTTCAAAAAAATGGATTTGAAAATATTGTTGTAACAAAAGTTTTTTCAAATTGGACAACTGAACTTCTCTCAAATGAAACAAAAGAAAAATTGAAATCATATGGAATTGCTCCACCAAATAGAATTAATGCTATTGAAATCAATAATGAAAAAAAAATTTTTTGTCCAAAATGCAATTCTTCAAAAACAAATTTAAAAAGCAAATACGGTTCAACTGCATGTAAATCATTTTACTATTGTGAAAATTGTTTAGAAATGTTTGAATATTTTAAAGAAACATAAATAACATAAAAATGAAAACAGCAAAAAAAAATATCAACGCAATGTTAAAAAAAGATGCATTCAGCAAATGGCTTGGAATTAAAGTGATAGAAATAGTTTCTAAAAAAGTTACACTCAAAATGAAAGTGCGAAAAGAAATGTTAAATGGATTTTCAATTGCTCACGGTGGAATTACTTTTTCATTTGCTGATTCCGCTTTGGCATTTGCTGCAAATAGTTACGAGAACATTGCTCTTGCAATTGATAATTCAATTTCATATACATCTCCCGTTTCGGAAAATGATATTTTAACTGCTGTTGCAAGAGAACTGAATTCAACAAAAAAAATTGGTGTCTATGAAGTAGTTGTTACAAATCAAAAAAAAATTACCGTCGCACATTTTAAAGGAACTGTTTACAGAACAGAAAAAAAACACACCTAATTATTTCATACTTTACATTGAAAAATATTTTTGTAAAATAAAAATATAATTGACTTTTTAAGGAATAGTTTTACAAGTAAAATATTTTCAAATTTTGTTTTTCACTTTCTTTGTGATTAAATTTTTGAATTAGAATTTCATCATTATTTGTGATTGTAAAAAATTTAATTGTGAATTTTGGAGTGTTTTTACTCGTCGGAATGGTTTACTTTTGACCGAAATGATAGTACTTCTGTAAAAATACACTCTATTTTCGGAAAAATGTAATCAAATCGGTCACAAATATGCTTCACCGAGACGAAAATGAAGCCATTTTTGACCGAAACGGTGCGTATTTATTGACTGAAATCGTTATATTACAAAAAATCATTTTATTACAATATCAATCAATTAAACAGAAAAAAAATTCCACTTTTAGACAACAAAACGGAAAATTTTTCAATTCCAAACCATTCTCCAAAACACCGATTTGGACAAATAAATACCGTACTAAAATCGGTTTTCACAAATACAAAGAAAATCTATTTTAACAGAAAAATAAAATTGTTTTTCCAATTTATATTTTAACAAAAATTATTTTTTTAGATAAAATAAAAATGGGACATAAAAAAAATTATGTCCCATTATTTTTCAACAACGATAACAAAAATTTATTTTATCAAAATCATTTTTTTCATTTCAGAAAAATTATCTGCTGAAAGTTTGTAAAAATAAATTCCACTACTAAAACTACTTCCATCAAATTCAATATCATAAGTTCCACTTTCCATTCGTTCATTTTCAAAAAGTGTTGCAACTTTTCTTCCTAAAATATCATACACTTTTAAATTTACATTTGCAATTTTTGGAAGTTGAAAACTAATAATAGATTTTGGATTAAATGGATTTGGATAATTTTGATACAACGTAAATTCATTTGGAATATCTGCAGACGCAAAACTGATTTCACTTTTTCCCGAAGCATTTGGATTGTATCGCAAATACGAAACCGACGAAATTGAAATTGCTCCCGACATTCTCAATCCATTTACAAAAAAACTTGTTGTATCATTTGTGCTATCGCTTGACGGCATTGCAACACGAAAAGCACGATTGATGCGAGTTATAACTGAATCAACAGTCGATGCATAAACAACATCGCTATTCATTGACGCAAGCGCTTTTCCTCTAAATGTGAGAAGCGAATCTGTGATGTTTGCAATTTCACCAATTGTAAATCCATTCAAATAATTTGCAGTATTTCCATCGTCGTAAATTATATTTTCAAGTCCAGATGGAAAAATTAAATTTTTACTTGC
The DNA here is from genome assembly GCA_005792205.1 of Bacteroidota bacterium. Classification (GTDB taxonomy): domain Bacteria; phylum Bacteroidota; class Ignavibacteria; order UBA10030; family F1-140-MAGs086; genus F1-140-MAGs086. The sequence goes on from SXSO01000056.1 coordinate 9,419, forward strand.
AATTAAATTCATTTTCAAAGTAACTTGTTCTTGCGCAAGATGATTATTGTGTTTAGTTACTGTGAGAGATTTTTTTTCTGATTTTTTTGCATCGCCAACAACATCTTTTCCACCATAAAGTATAAACCATTTTGCTTTTTGATTGTGTGGATAAACTTTTTGAATATCAGTTACCTTTGGTAAATAAACCCACCAACTAGTTGCAGGACTATCTACAACACCAACTATAAATTTCTTCGTAGTTTTCTTTGGAAATTCGTGTGCAAAAATTGTATCTCGCAAGTTTGCAGAATTTGGAAAGAGCAAAAATCCTTTTTTCTTGTCATAGATTTTTCTTCCTTTTTTAAGTTGATAATCGCTACTTATCATAGTTCTATATTTTGCTCCATCTTCTTGATTGTAAATTATAAAACCATTATTTGTACTTGTTTGACTTTCTTGAACATAAAGTGAAATTGAATTATCAGAAACAACAACTTGAGTATTTCCTCCTGTTCCTGCAATTGCTTGAAGTGGATCCCACGCAACATCACTTTCATCAGGAGAAAGGTTTTTTAAAATATATTCACCGTCATCTACAAGTGGAAAAGAAAAGTTTCCTTTTATATCGGTAACTGTTGATTGAACTACAATCTCACTTTGTTCCAATACAATTCTTGAACCCGCAAGTGCAATCTGATCACCTGTTGAAGAAGCATCACCATCTGCATCTCGTTTGACATATCCATTGATTGCATTTCTAGATTCGTATCTTATCACAATAATATCAGTTGAATTTGCTATACTTGAATCTGAACCAACTACATAAACTGCACCAGTATTTCTATCAACAGTAATTGAGGAAAAATTTCCAGGAAACGGAGAAACCGTATCAGCAATTTGAAGACCAGTATATGTTTTTGCTTTTCTCAAATTTCCAGATTTATCCATCATCAATAAAAGACCATCAATTGAAGATGAAATTCCATCTACTTGTCCTGTTTCATTTCCAATTACGAGAATGTTATCATAAAAATCAATTATACTTCCACTTACTTCATCTTTTCCGTTTCCTGTTCCATTATATGTGTTTATCCATTGCTGTGTTCCACTGGAATTATATTTTATTGTAACAACATCATGTTCAGAAGTTACATAACTTGCTCCCGAAACAAAAATATCTCCACTTGAGTTTGTAATAATTGTTCTTGGATAATCAGTACGAGTTCCTGTGTAAGATTTTTCCCATTGTTTGACTCCACTGGAATTGTATTTAATTGTAAGATAATCTTCAATTGTTCCAATACGAGTTCCTGTAACAATCACATTTCCTGAGCCATCAATTGCCATTGCTCGTGGAATATCACTTGAAGTGGATGAATTGTTGTTATTGTAAGTTGCACTCCACACACTATCTCCATTTGTAGAAAACTTTGTTGTAAAATAATTGAAGTTTTGACTTGCTTCATAGTTTTCACCAGTTATAACAATTGAATTATCAGTTTGTGAAAATTCAATTACCCTTACATAATCTTCAAATGAACCAGCTCCAGAAAATTTTTTACTATAAACTGTATCACCACTATCACAATCAAATTTTACAATAAGCATATCAATATTTTTAAGTTGAGCAGCACCAATCAAACGATGCCCCGCAAGATATGCCATTCCATCACCATCCATTGTCATTGCAGTTGCGTATTCATTTCCTCCTGCAGAATATGTTTTAGACCACACAACTGAGCCATCTGAATTGCTTAATCTCAAAATAGCAAAATCAGTTCCTGAACTTGAAACATAAGTTCCTCCTACAATAATATCTTGTCCATTTGCGTAAATTTCAATATCAACAAGTGTATCAATTGCTGAAGAAGTTTGTGCCCATTGTTGAACTCCATCTGCATTATATTTTATTACAACAAATTTTCCATTTGCAGTTCCTCCAACAAACACATTTCCATCAGTATCTAATTTTACAATTTTTCCAACATCAACATTTTTTCCACTAGATGTATAGCGGTTTATCCAAAACTGTTCAATTTGTGAATATGAAAAATCATATAAAAATAAAATTGAACAAATCAAAAGTAAGTTTTTAAACATATTCATTTACTACTCCGTGTTTTTAGTTTTTGAAAAAAATAATATAAAAATAATTTGTAAAAAGTTAACCATTTTTTAATTAAATTGCAAATGTTCTAAGTATATTGATAAATATGATTTTCAACATTTTTCACTTTCAAAAATTTTCCTGATTTATATTTTTCAAATTCAAAACCTTCTTCAGTAAGTTTTTTAAATTGAAACTTAACTCCACATGGAAATTTATCAAAAAGTTTTCCATCATCTTTTACAACTCTCCAATATGGAATTATATTTTTTTTGCCATTTTTGCCATTTTGAAATTCATAATATCCCAATTCTGCTGAAATGCGAATAAAAATTCCTGTAACTAATGGACAACACATTTTCACTTCCTCAAATTTTATGGAAAAATCAGTTGCCAATTTTTTTCGCAATTCAAAAATTGTTACAAGTTTTCCTTTGGGAATTTCTTTGATTAACTTTTCAACTTCTACACCTTCTGGAATAAGCATCTTTCCAATTCCAAATTTATTTTGCCAAACTTCTGGAATATCTACACCTTCTGCTTTGTGTTTTTCTAACTTTTCTTTCCATGAAGTTTTAGAATTAATTTTTTTTGCACTCGTTTTCATATATTTAAAAATAATAACTTAATTTATGTTCATAAAAAAATCTCTCATTCTTTTTTTCTCATTTTTTTTATTCACTTGTAACGACACACCAGTTGATTCAAATGACAATGAAATCCCAAATTCAAATGTAAGTTATAGCAAACACATTCAACCAATTTTCAATTCAAAATGTATAATATGTCATTCTGAATCTCCACAAGGAACTAGTTTAAAATTGACAAACTATTCAAACTTAATTACAAAACCCGGAATCGTAAGACCAAATGAACCTTTGAGTAGCGTTTTATATCAACGAATTTCTGGAATGTCTTATCCAAGAATGCCACTTAATCAAGATACTTTGACAGCAAAACAAATTCAAGGTATTAAAACTTGGATATCAGAAGGAGCAAGAAATAATTAAGTTTTCCTAAAAATATTTACCATTTCTTTCACTGCTTCAAATATTCCAACAAATTGAGCACGAGAAATTATTGAATGTCCAATACTCATTTCTTTGATTTCTTTTATCTCAAGAATTGGAAAAATGTTTATGTAATTTAATCCGTGTCCTGCATTTACTTTCAAATCCAATGATTTAGCATATGATGCTGCAACTTGTATTTTTTGAAGTTCCATAATTTGTTTGGATTCTTTTTTAACGTTTGCATAATTTCCCGTATGAAGTTCAACTTCATCAGCAAAAATACTTTTTGCAATTTCAATGTCATTTTTATTTGGTTCAATAAACAAACTTACATTTATTCCCAAATCATGAAATTGTGAAATAACATTTTGAATTTTTCTTTTATTTTTTTTTATGTCAAGACCACCTTCTGTTGTAAGTTCCTCTCTTTTTTCGGGAACAATTGTAACTAAATCGGGAATAATAGTTTTTGCAATTTTTACAATTTCATCGTTTGTAGACATTTCCAAATCAAGTTTTGTTTTAATTGTTTTACGAAGCAATTTTACATCCTCTTCGTTAATATGCCTTCTATCTTCCCGAAGATGACACACAATTCCTTCTGCTCCTGCAAGTTCAGCAATGTGAGCTACGGTAATTGGATCTGGTTCATTTCCTCCACGAATATTTCTTAAAGTTGCAATGTGATCAATATTTACAGATAGTTTCATAAACTTTTAGAAAAAAATGGAAATTAGATTGCTCCAATTTCCATTGAGATTTTAAAAAAAAATAAAATGTAATTACTTTTTAATTTAAATTAAAAAAATTAGATCGAATTAAAACAAGTGCAATTTCTTCTGCAATTGATTTTTGAAAATAAAAACCACTATCAATTTTTTGGCGAATTGAAGCATATTGTTGAGATTTTTCAGAAGTAAATTTTGCTCGCGATTCAAGTGAAATAACAATTTTATCTTGTTGTACTTTCTGTTCTACTTTTAAATTTATTTGTGGTTTTTGAATTACAATTTCTTTTTGATTTTCCAATGGTTGAATTTTCATATTTGTATTCCCTTATTTAAATTTTTTTGAATAATATAATTTGAAGCAAGTTTTTTTCTGTTTGCTTCCTTTAGATTTTTAGAAACTTTTGAGTTCCATTTTTCAAACACAATTTTTAGTTTCTCTTCTTCTTGTTGAAGTTTTAAAAGTTTTTTGTTTGCATTATCTTTATAAAATTTTTGAAACAATTGAATTTCATTTTTATATTTTAAAGCAAGTTGAATAAGAATTTCCCTTTCTTCCACAAGAGAGGAAACTTCTTCTATATTTTCATTTTCAGCATAAAAAATTAAATCGCTTGTTGTGTCAATCAATTTATCAAGAACTTCTATACCTTTACTATTTTTTCTATTAGACATATTTTATGCTTTTCTATCAAATACAATTCCGCGTTTATCAAATAAATCATTTATAGATTCTTCTGTATTACTTTTTTTATTTTCATCATCAGAAGATAAACTTTTCAAAACTTCTTTTTCTGCATTTACGTAATCACTTTGAGAAAAGTCAA
>SXSO01000057.1 GCA_005792205.1 Bacteroidota bacterium
AACTCAAAGAAATGATTGCAATAAATGTCATAAAAATTTTAATAGCATAAAAAATAAACTTGAAAAAACGCCACATAAAAATTTTGAGTGTTACGATTGCCATCAATTTGTTGCAAATAATTTTACTGAACATTTAGAAAAAAATCCCACAAAAGAAAAAGCAGATTGTAAAAATTGTCATACTGAAATTGCAGAAATATACAACACAAGTATTCACGGAAAATTTTTTGAAGAAGGAAACACTGAATCTGCAAAATGTTGGGATTGTCATGGTTCTCATGACATTACTTTTTCAAAAGATTCTACAAGCAAAGTTGCTCCAAATAATTTAGTAAAAACTTGTGGCAAATGTCATGACGATAAAAACTTTGCAAAAAAATATAATTTGTCTCAAAATATTGGAAAATTATTTGAACATTCTGTTCATGGACAACTTTTGAAAGAGAAAAAATTAGATGGAGCAAATTGTGTAACTTGTCATGGAACTCACGATATAAAAAACAGAATTCAAGAGGGTTCAAAAATTTCAAGTATCAATATTTCCAAAACTTGTGTTGAGTGCCACAAAGAAATTGTAAATGAATATCAACAATCTTCTCATTGGAAAGAAGCGAAAAAAGGTGTTCGCGATGCTCCAGTTTGTATTGATTGTCACGGTGAGCACAATATTTCGGAAATCACAACACCAGATAAGCGAACCGAAATAAAAAAACTTCAAGAAAAAACTTGTCTTGAATGTCATACAAATAAAATTATAAAAGAAAAACATAACTTATCGGGAAACGAAGTAACACAATATCAAGATAGTTATCATGGATTAGCAATAATGCGTGGAGATAAAGATGCTGCAATGTGTATTGATTGTCATAGTGCTCATAAAATTCTTTCTCAAAGTGATTCGTTTTCTACAGTTAATAAATCAAATATTCAGAAAACTTGTGCAAAATGTCATAAAGATGCAACATTTGATTTTGCTGTGAGTTATTCACACAAAACGCAAAATAAATCAAGTTTGGAAATTGAAAAATTTGTTTCTACAATTTATTTTTGGTTAATAGTTATTGTTATTAGTGGAATGTTTTTTCACAACTTGATTATATTTATTTACGAAATGAAATCGGAAAAAAAATATGAACACAGCACGTTGAAACTTCCGCGACTTACAAGTTCAGAAATCATCCAACATATGGTTTTATTTGTAACATTTGTAATTTTAGCAATCACGGGATTTGCATTGAAATATCCACAAAGTTGGTGGTCAAATGGATTGTTGTATTGTGGAATGTCTTAAACTGTAAGACAAACTATTCATCGCACACGTGCAGTGATTATGATTTTACTTGGACTTTATCATAGTGGATATTTGTTTTTCACAAATCGTGGAAAAGAAATTTTAAAACATATTTTACCAAAGTTTTCCGATATAGTTGATGCGATAGATAATATTTTATATCATCTCAATATAAAAGAAAAAAGAGTTGAGTTTGGCAAATATGATTATATGGAAAAAGCGGAATATTGGGCATTAGTTTGGGGAACAGCAATTATGGGATTGACGGGATTTGTACTTTGGTTCCCATCATATTTTGTAACAATTTTTCCTTCGTGGAGCATAAAAGTAAGTGAGATAATTCATTTCTATGAAGCAATTTTAGCAACACTTGCAATTCTTGTTTGGCATTTCTTTTTTGTAATTTTCCATCCAAAAGAATATCCTATGAGTTTAGTTTGGATAAATGGAAAAATATCTGTTCATCATTATAGAGAACATCACGAGAAACATTTTAAAAGTATTGTTGCTGAATGGATAAATTTTAAAAATGAAAAAATAGATATTAACGATTTATCTCACACGACGATTTTATTTTTAGAAACATTGAAAAAAAACAATTCCAGTTTTGAACAAGTAATTCAAAATGAAATTGAAAATGATTTAGAATTTAGAAAATGGTTTGAAGAAAGAGGAAAAGATGAAGAAAAAATTTCCTGATTCGTTTTACAATTACACAACTTTAATAGGTATTGCAGTTTCGGTTATTAGTTTCGGTTTAATTTTATTTCTAATTATTTTGGAATTGTTCACTGCCGAATCAAAGCCATATATGGGAATAATTGCATTTATTATTCTTCCAATTTTTTTAATTACAGGGTTAGCTTTAATTGCAATTGGAGCATATCGTAAATCAAAAAAAATAAAAAGTGGAGAAAGTAAAAAACTTTATTTTCCGGAGATTAATTTGAATGAGTCAAAACAATTTGCGGCATTTACTATATTTTTTATTGGAACAATTTTACTATTGATGTTTACTGCATTTGGAAGCTACAAAGCGTATGAGTACAGTGATAGCGATGAATTTTGTGGAAAAATCTGTCACGAAGTAATGAAACCAGAATACACAGCATATAAAGTTTCTCCACATGCAAAAGTTGGTTGTACGAAGTGTCATATCGGATCTGGCGCAGAATGGTTTGTCAAATCAAAATTATCGGGAGCATATCAAGTTTATTCAGTTTTGTTTGATAAGTATTCTCGTCCAATTCCAACTCCAATTGAAAATCTTCGTCCCGCACAAGAAACATGTGAACAGTGTCATTGGCCAAAACATTTTTCTTATGATAAACAAAGA
>SXSO01000058.1 GCA_005792205.1 Bacteroidota bacterium
AGTATTCCAAATTGAATAAAGTCATCTTTTGAAAACAAAATATTTTGTGATAATTTCAATTGATTCACAGTTTTCTCAACTAAATTATAATGTGTAAGTATAGCTTTACTCATTGGTTCTCCGTTGAGAGAGAAACATTTATTTTCAAGATTTTTATTTTCCAATTTAGAACTTCTATTGTTCATAAAATCTATTTAGTTGTAGCAACTTGATTTTCAGATTCTTCATCATGATTAATCGGGTGTTCTTCTTTTTTACTAAAATCAACTAATGAAAAAAATGCAATCATAAAAATCATTACACCTACAAAAACAAAATATAAATATTTTATAATTTCAATCGGACATAAATTTCCTGTGGTTAAAAAAACCCCAAACACACAAGAAATAAATAAACCAATTTCAAAAATCATTTTTACCATAATTAAATAACCCTTTCTTTTAAGAAAACATTAACTTGCCTTACAAGTAATTGAGCAATTTTGTGAATATACTGCGCAGAAACAGATTTTGGAAAACGAAGTAAAACAGGTTGTTGTTCAATAACTGCTTGATGAACATTTCTATCATATGGAACAAAACCAAGATAGTGAATCTGTGTTTTTAGAAAATGTTTTACAACTGTTTGAAGTTTTTTCCCAGTTTCATCCGCTTCAATTGGAGACCACGCAGAATTGACTATTAAATTCAAATTCAAATTTCCATTTGCTTCAAGACAAACAGTTTTTATTACAGCATAAGCATCCATAATTGCAGTTGGTTCTGGAGTGGTAATAACAAGTGTTGCATCAGTATTTAATGCAGAAGTTACAACTTCAGAATTTAATCCTGCTCCCGTATCTAAAAATACAAAATCAAAATCATATAACAATTTCAATTCTTCAAATAATTTCAATTGAACTTCAGTATCAAAAAGTGGAAACCGAATATCACCACTACTTCCGGGAATTATTTTTAACCCTCTCCAAACTGGAAACATAGCTTCTTTAATACTCTTTTCACCTCTTAAAACATTGCTCAATCTCACTGGTGGTGACATTCCAAGTAGTACGTCTAAATTCGCCAAATTGGAATCACCATCAACTAATAAAACTTTTTTTCCAAGTGCAGCAAGTGCAATTGATAAGTTTAAAGATAATGTACTTTTTCCAACTCCACCTTTTCCACTTGTAACAGTAACAATATACGGTTCTTTTAAACTTGTTTCTGTTTCTTTAATAGAAGAAGCAATTGTTCTTAATTTTGCTGCTTGATCAAACATCATAAATTACGCTACGATAAATCATATTTGCTATTTTTTTGGAATCTGCATTCACAATATCTTCGGGAACAGTTTGTCCCATTGTTATATATGAAATTGGGATTCGTATTTTATATAAAAGATTTAGCATTTGTCCAAATGTTACACATTCATCCACTTTGGAAAATACTAACCGATTTGGCTTTGTAATATCGAACCGTTCACAAATATCCAACATTGTTTTTTCAGTTGCCGCTGCTGAAAGCACAAGATGGACTTCATCTGGTTCTGCTGCTTCAATAAATTTTTTCAATTGAGATAAACCTTTTTCCTCTCTTTGTCCACGACCAAACGTGTCAATAATTATCAAATCTTTTGAGCGATGTTTTTTAATTGCCTTTTGCACTTCACCAGGACGATATACAACTTCCATTTCTATATTTGCAATTGCAGCAAATGTTCGCAGTTGTTCAATTGCCGCAATTCTATAAGTATCAGCAGAAATCAATGCAACAGAAAATCCATTAAAAAGTTTATTTATCGCAGCAATTTTTGCAATTGTAGTAGTTTTCCCAACTCCAGTTGGACCAACAAATGCTAATATTTTAGCACGATTTAGTTTTTGTTGAGAAGAAGAAACTGTCATAATTATTTTAGAAATTTCATCAATCAAACGATTTTCTACAACTGAAGAATCAGATAGTTCATCACCACTTAATTGTCCATAAATTTTTTGAACTATATTTGCAGCAATTTGTTCATTCACATCTTGAGCAACAAGTGTAATAAAATGTTTTTTCAAATTATCTGGAAGTGACGGCATTTTGCTGTATTTCAATTGCTCTACAATTTCTTTCAAAGTGCTTCTTACATCGTCAAGTTCTCCTTTGATTTGAGAAATTTCAGAAGATGAAGTTTGCGTTTTATTTTCTTCATTATTTATTTGAGGAAATGTAAATTTTCTTTTTGTTTCGTTTTGTTTATTTCCGTTTTCATCTGCAGCAATTCTATTGAAAAGAAAATCATCAAAACTTGTTTTTGATGAATTTATATTTTCAATTTCAGAAATTTCATTACTTAAATCTTCAACTGTTGCAGTAACTTCAAGCAAATCTTTTTTTAGAAAACTAAACATTCCTCCTTGATTTACTTTACGAGTGTTCATAATAATTGCATTTTCTCCCAACTCTTTTTTCATTTGTTCAGTTACTTCTTTTAAAGTAGAGCCAATAAATTTTTGTGTCTTCATTGTTCCACCTCAATTTTAGAAATGAATTCTATTTCAACTTCTGCAGGAAGTTCTGTAAATGATAAAACTGAAACATTTGAAAATGTTGAGTGAATCATTCTGAATAAATATGGACGAATTGTTGCTGAACAAATTATGATTGGCAAAAATCCTCCAGTAATTGCAATGTCAATTGATTTAGAAAGAGATGCTTGAAGTGAACGAATAATTGATGGAGAAAGTCCCAAACTTGGACCAACTTCTTTTTGACTTTGAATTGCTGAAATAATAGATTGTTCAAACTTTGAACCAACTGCAATTCCATGAATTATACCTCTTTCATCTTGATACAACCTTGAAATTGTATCAGAAAGCGAATGACGAACATATTCTGTTAAAACATCAATGTTTTTAGTAACTTTTGCATAATCAATCAACGATTCAAGTATTGTAACTAAATCTCTTACAGGAACTCCTTCTTTCAAAAGGTTTTGTAAAACTTTTTGTATAATTCCTTGAGGTAAAAATTCTGGAGTTAGTTCTTCAGCAATTGCTGGATAATCTTTCTTCAAGTTTTCAATGAGTTTTCTCGTCTCTTGACGACCGATAATTCTATGAGCATTTTGTTTTAAAATTTCATGAATATGAGTTGTGAGAACTGCAGATGGTTCAACAACTGTATAACCTGCCATTTCTGCTCTTTCTCTATCTCGTTCAGAAATCCAAAGTGCGGGAAGTCCAAATGCAGGATCTGTTGTGTCAACTCCTTCAATTTTTTCTTCAACAGTTCCCGGACTCATTGCTAAAAGTCGTCCAAGACGAAGAGCGCCTCTTCCAATTATATTTCCACGAAGTTTAAAAATATATTCGTTTGGTTCAAGTTGTAAATTATCTCTAACTCTGATTGCGGGAATTATGATTCCTAAATCAATTGCAATTTGCTTTCTCAAAACTCCAATTCGTTTGAACAAATCGCCACCTTGTGATTCATCTACAATTGAAATCAATCCATAACCAACTTCAAGTTCAAGTGGGTCAACTTGGAGATATTCTTCCAATCTGTCTTCTTGTACAATTTCTGGAGCAATAAGTTTTTCTCTTTCTTTTGCTTCTGCTTTTGCAACTTTTTCACTTGTAACAAAAAATCCTATTCCACCAGAAATTACAGAAAGCAATAGGAATGGAATTGTTGGAAGTCCAGGAATAATTGCAAAGAAAAATAGAGTTGCTGATGCAACATATAAAACTTTTGGATTTCCAAAAAGTTGTTGTTTGAGTTCAACATCTAATGTTGAACCTCCCGAACTACTGCGAGTTACTACAATACCAGCAGCAGTTGCAACAACAAGAGCAGGAATTTGTGTTACAAGTCCATCACCAATTGTAAGCAATGTATATTTTTCCAATGCTTCTTGAAAACCAAAACCTTTTTGAACCATTCCAATAATAAATCCTCCAATAATGTTTACAACATTTATAATTAGACCAGCAATTGCATCTCCTTTTACAAACTTACTTGCACCATCCATTGCTCCATAAAAATCGGCTTCTTTCATAATTTGTTGACGACGATTTCTTGCAGTTATTTCATCTATCATTCCAGCGTTTAAATCAGCATCAATTGCCATTTGTTTTCCCGGCATTGCATCCAATGTAAAGCGAGCAGCAACTTCTGAAATTCTTCCCGAACCTTTTACAATAACAATAAATTGAATGATAACAAGAATGATAAATATCACAAAACCAACAACATAATTTCCACTGACAACAAAATTTCCAAATGCTTGAATAACATCTCCCGCAAATGCTTCACCCAATATTAAACGAGTTGAAGCAACGTTTAAAGATAATCTGAATAAAGTCAATATCAAAAGTAATCCCGGAAAAACAGAAAATTCAAGTGGATGCAAAAGATAAATTGAAACCATCAAAACTATAACCGATAAAGTTATATTCAAAGTAAGAAGCATGTCAAGTAAAAATGTTGGAAGCGGTAAAACTAAAACTGTAATTATTGCTATCGCTCCTATTGCAACTAAAACATCTGTATTGTTACTTAAAAGTTTTAATATTCCCGGAGTTTTTGGAGAAGCAAAATTATTCCCGTTGCCGTTTTTTCCATTTGTCAAACCGCCTTCAAGTGCTTGTGTATTTCTTCTTGCTGCTGCTGCCATTTATTTTAATTTAACGCAAAACCGAATTTATTTTTTCTAATTTTATATACATATGCAAGTATTTGTGCAATTGCTTGAAATAAATTTTCAGGAATTGATTTACCAATTTCAACTGTTTTAAAAAGTGTTTGAGCAAGTGGTTTATTTTCAATAATTGGAACATTGTTTTCTTTTGCAACAACTTTAATTTTTTCTGCTAATAATTCAGCACCTTTTGCAACAACTCTAGGAGCATCCATTTTTCCGATCTCATATTTTAACGCAACTGCAATATGAGTTGGATTTGTAATAATCACATCAGCAGTTTTCACATCTTGAAGCATTCTTCTTCGTGAAAAAGTTCTCTGTATCATACGAATACGAGATTTTACTAGTGGATCACCTTCTGTTTCTTTCATTTCTTCTTTTATCTCTTGCTTTGTCATTTTTAATTTTTTCATATGCTCTTTTCTTTGAAATGCATAATCAAAAAGAGCAAGTGCAAGAAACGCAAGTCCCATCTTATATCCAACTGAAAGTGTAGAATTTCCAATAAATGCAAGTACAACTTGCATATCGCTATCTACAATAACTAATGCTTCTTCAATGACTTCTTTCAAAGCATAATATCCAACAATTGCAACAACCAAAACTTTTGCAACTCCTTTTCCAAGTTCCATCAATGCACGACGTGAAAAAACAACTTTCTTAATTCCTTCAATAACATTTAATTTGCTAAAAGAAAATTCAAGTTGTTTTGGCGCAAACATAAATCCAACTTGTGCAACATTTGCCATAACGCCAATTAACATCAAACCACTTGCAATTGGAAGTGCCGTGTAAACAAGTGTTTCAATTGCACTTACGAATATTTTTTGAACATTATCTTCATTTACTCTAACAACTGCTGAACTCATAAATATTTCTCTTGTAAAATTAGAAATTATCAAAATAATTTTTGAACCAACAAACGACATTAAAAGCAAGCCAAATATCATTGCAAATGCAGAATTAACTTCCATACTTTTTGCAACTGAACCTCTTTCTTTTGCTTTCTCTTGTCGCCTCGCAGTAGGTTCTTCAGTTTTATCTTGCAAACTTTCTTCGCTACTTGATGAATAGTTTTCTTCTGCCATTTTTTAAATCACTTTTACAAATTCTAAAAAACTTTCTTCAAAACTTAAAATCAATCTTTTAAAAACCGTAACAATCAACGGAGTTACAATAAATAACACCACAAGTCCAACACCTATTTGCAATGGAAATCCAACTATGAATACATTCATCTGTGGAACAACTCTAGATAAAATTCCAAGAACAACATTTGAAAGAAAAAGTGCTACAATTGTTGGAGCAGAAATTTTAACTGCAACAGTAAAAAGCATTTTTGAAAGTTTTATAAACTCTTCATACATCAATTCATTTACTGTAAAACTTCCAATTGGAGTTGTTGTATAACTTACTTGAAGTGACTGAATTAAATAATGATGTCCATTCAAAGCCAAAAAAAGTAAAATTGAGATTGTGTAAAAAAACATTCCAAGAGATGATGTTTGTTGTTCAAGCAACGGATTAAAATATTGAGAAAATCCAAGTCCCATATTAAAACCAATAAATTCACCTGCCATCATTGCCCCAAAAAAAATCATACTCACAGAAAATCCCATTAAAAGTCCAACAACTATTTCCTGCAAAATTAAAATCACGAATGAAAATAATTCAAAACCAATTTGTGGAGAAAATGTTTTCGCTGCAATCGGAAAAAATATAAATGAAAAAAACAACGAAATCGCAACTTTAAATTGCATAGGAACTGCAACATTTCCAAAAATTGGAGCAACTGAAATCATTGATACAATTCTTGTAAAAAGAAGAAAAAATAAAACAAATTGTGAAACAAAAATTTCCATTTTATTTTGTGATAACTGGAATTAAACTAAACAATTCTCTCGTAAATGAAAGCAAAATTTCTGTTGTCCACGGCCAAAGAAAAATCAATATCAATGCAATTGCAATTACTTTTGGAACAAATGTAAGTGTGTATTCTTGAATTGATGTTGCTGCTTGAACAATTGAAATTGCAAGACCAACCAAAAGCGAAACCACAAGTGTTGGACCAGCAACAAGAATTGCTGTCCAAAAAGCTTTTTTTATTATATCAACTACAAGTTCTTCTGTCATAATTTTTATCCGTTTTCACCACATCATTTTTTATCATCAAACAACAATTACAAAATTATTTTATCTAAAACTTTGCACAAGTGATTGCACAATCAAATGCCATCCATCTACAAGCACAAACAACAAAAGTTTAAATGGAAGTGAAATAATCACAGGAGGTAACATCATCATTCCCATTGACATTAAAACACTTGCAACAACCATATCAATCACAAGAAATGGAATAAATAACATAAATCCGATTTCAAATGCAACTTTAAGTTCGCTCAATGCAAATGCAGGAATTAAAACATAAGTTGAAACTTCTTCTTTTGATTTTGGGTGATTACTTTCAGACATTTGGACAAAAAGTTCCAAATCTTCCTCTTTGGTATGTTTAAACATAAAACTACGAATTGGAACAATTCCACGGTCATACGCTTCATTCAATGAAATTTCATTTTTTAAATATGGTTGCAGTCCTTTATCATTTGCTTCTTTCCATGTTGGAGCCATAATGAAAAATGTAAGAAAAAGTGAAATTCCAACTAAAATTTGAGATGGTGGAACTTGTTGAGTTCCAAGTGATTGTTTAACAAAGTGCATCACAATTACAATTCGTGAAAACGCAGTTGTTAAAATCATCAACGCTGGAGCAAGTGAAAGAATTGTCATCAAAAAAAGAATTTGCAAAGTTACTGAAACATCTTCCGGTTTGGAAGATTTCCCAATATCAATTCCAATTTTTGGAAACGGAAGTGGAGTTTCTTGGGCAAACATTGTTGGAACAAAAACCAAGAAACACAATAATAAAATATATTTTTTATTTTTTAAAAATTTCATTGCAAATTTTCTTTTTCAACTTCGGTAACTTTCTTCTTGTGTTTTGTAAATCCAAGAGATTCTATAAAATATTCTGAAAATTTTTTATTTATATTTTTGTTTTCAACTACATTTGAAATGTTTTCATCATTTATTTCAGATAAAAAAGAAATTGCGTTTTCACTCACTCCAATTACCAAAAATTTACTTGCAACTTTAACCAAATAAATTGATTTTCGTTGTTGAAGTGGAAGTGTGCTAATGATTTTCATTTCAACATTTGAGTTTGGAAAAAAACTATTTTGGAACATAAATTTTTTGAGTAAAAAAACAACTGCAACCATTAAACCCAAAACTAACAATAGAGCACCAATTGTTCTAAAAATAGTCCAAAAATCCATTTTATTTTCCTAAACTTTTAACTCTCTCTTGAGTACTCACAAGATTAGTTACACGAACACCAAAATGCTTATCAACTACAACGACTTCACCTTCAGCAATTTTTTTGCCGTTAATCCAAATATCAATAGGATCACTTGCATTTTTATCTAATTCAATAACTGAACCTTGCTCAAGCTCCAAAACATCTTTTATTTGCATAGAAGTTCTTCCAAGTTCCACATTGAGTGGAAGTTTTAAATCAAGAAGAAGTTCTAAGTTTATTTCTTTTTTTCCTTCAGATTCAGGAGATGCAAAAGGAGATTCCGTTGAAAATACTTCCTCATTTTTACTCATCTCTAAATCTGAATCATCCATTGATGATGGACCCATTGATTCATTTGCTGCAAAACGACTATGTGCCATAATTATTTTTTATTTTAGAATTATTGATTATTTATTTTGTTCATTAAAATTTTTTTGTGTAACCTTAACTGCAACTGTATCATTATTTACACCTGCTTTTCCTAAAAATTTTTCTTTTCCATTAACTAAAATTTTTACTTCATCCGTTATTTTAGAATTCAATTTAAGTACATCTCCAACTTCAACATTTAAAAGTTCTTGAATGGAAAGAAGTGCTTGTCCAAGACGAACTGAAATATTTACATCAGTTGGTAATAGGTTTTTAGAAATCGTTGGTTTCCAAGAGTCTCTCTCATGAGATTTAAATTGAAATTTAGATTCGCCTTCTAATTTTTCTAAAACACTTTTTATAGATGGAGCTGGAAAACAAACACTCATCATATAATGTTTATCTCCAATTGCAACATCAAATGTGAATACACTTACAATTTCATTTGAAGAAGTAACTTGAGCAAAATCACTTTTACTTTCAAATCGCTCTAAACGGAAAGTAAGTGGTGAAAGTCGTCTCCATGAATTTTGTAAATCAGATAATGCTTTTTGAGAAAATTTTTTCACAATACTTTGCTCCACTTTGGTAAGAGATCTATCAAAATGTGATGCGTCTAAAAATGATTCTGATAACGTACCTCCTCCTAACAATCTATCAACCAAAGCAGACATAAGGCCATTGGAAAATTCTAATACTGCATAAGAACTACTTTCTTCAATTCTAAAAATATAAAGACATCTTGAAAAAGTATTTCCACAAACATATTCATTATAGCGAACTTGTTCAATGTTTTGCAAATTAATTGAAACCATCATTTGCAAACTTGAAACCAAATATGTTTTATATGCATCTGCGAAATTTTCGTGAACTGCACGAAGTACTCGCAAATGATCATCTGATAGCTTTTGTGGAAGTCGAAAATCAAAAGATTCAATTGATTTATCTTCCTCATCAAATGAAGTTTTTATTTTTTCAAAAGATGGTGATGATGGTTTTCCGCTTTCTGAAACATTTTGACCACTACTTGCAATAGTTCCAAGCAAACTATCTATTTCTTGTTTTGATAAAATTTCTGGCACAACTTTTTTATTTAATTTTTAATTAAACTGTTGAAAAACAAATTTCGGAAATAATACATCAACTATTTTTCCATTTGAAATAACTGTATTCAATTTCCCTTTAAGTTCGTTTTTTAATAACGAACGATCTTTATCTAAACTCAATGCTTCATGTGTTTTTGAAGACAATGTTGTATTGATTATATCTGAAAATTTATCTTCAAGTTCAGGAAAACTATTCTTTTGAATTCCCTCCGTTTCGAATGCAACTTCCAAAACATAAAGATAGGAAGTGTTATTGTCACTCATCACATTTATTTGAAACTTATTTGACATCTTAAAACTTTCTTGTTTCTTTTCTACTTGAACTTGTTCTACTTTATTTTCTGGATTTTTTTCTGATTTACAACCACTTAAAACCAAAACAACTACAATAACTATAACCCACATTTTTATTCAACTCTTTCAATTTTATTTATTTCTTGTTTATATTCAACTACTTTTTTTATTATTTCTTCTGAACTTTCTTTTACTATAAAAACTTTTCCATTCAATAAATGAATAGCAGTATCAGGAGTTTCCTCTACAAATTCAATTTGTTCACAATTTATGATAATATTGCTCCCATTAAATCGTGTCACTTCTATCATTTTGCTATCTTTAAAAAGTGGCTCATTTTTGAAATTAAAAATAAGCCACTTTTAAATTAAGAATTATCTTTTCACGTTCAACAAATCTTGAATCATTTCATCACTTGTGGTAATGATTTTAGCATTTGCTTGAAATCCTCTTTGAGCAACAATTAGATTTGTAAATTCTTCAGTCAAATCTACATTTGATTGTTCAAGAGTTCCACCATGAATTTTTGCAGAAGAAGCAACTCCAGCAGCACCAAAAGTTGGATCGCCAGAATTACTTGTTTGAGCAAAAAGATTTGAACCAAGTTTATCAAGTCCTGTTTCATTATCAAAATTGGCAAGTATAACTTGAGCAAGTGTTTGAGTTTGACCGTTGGAAAATTTTCCAACAACTTTTCCAAAAGTATCAATGAAAAAGTCGTCCAAAACTCCTGATGTATAACCATCTTGCTCTTTTGCTCCAAATGATGTTGTTCCCGCAAAACCAGTAACTCCGTCATATGGTCCCCAAGTTGCAGGATCTGCTGCATCAAAGCTATCAGTATTTTCAGTTCCAAATGAAAATTTTAATTTCATTGTTCCAGCACCAAACTCATTGAAATCAATTTCAAGTACATCATCTGGATCTGTTTGATCCCATCCATCATCGTTTATTGAACCATCTTCATTGAAAATAATATCTCTATCTTCGCCAATATCCAATTGGTATCTTCCAGCTACTGTGGCAGCTGGATCATCTGTTTCACGAGTTGCATTTACAACACTTACAGTCCAAGTTTGTTGACCACCATCACTTGCCGCTGTTGTTTTAGTGAGAAGAACTGTCAAGTTCCATTGATTCCCCATTGAATCAAAAATTGGAGTTGTAGTTGTAATTGTGGAATCAAGTGCAGCATTCATATCCAAATTTCCGTCAAACACAATAGTTGATGTTTGTTTTGCTTGCAAATTTTGTGATGGATTTATTACAACATCATCAAGATCTTCTCCAGGAATAATCCCATCAACAACATTAGTTCCATTTGGAAATAGTCCAAACTGATCAGCAATCATACCTTGAAGTATAGAACCACTTGCTGAGTGAATCAATTTTCCTTGTGAATCAAGCGAAAAATTTCCAGCACGTGAATAATATAATTCATTTCCATTTCTTACAGCAAATAATCCTTTTCCTTCAACTGCAAGATCAGTATTAAGACCAGTAGATTGCATATTTCCTTGTGCAAATAAATTATCTATTGAACCAATACCACTTCCAAGTCCAACTTGAATTGGATTTGCACCACCTCTTGTTTCACTATCAGAAGAAGTGGCATGTTGTAGTGATTGTGAAAATGTGTCTGCAAAAGTTGCACGTCCTGCTTTGAAACCAACCGTGTTTATGTTTGCGATGTTATTACCAATAACATCCATCATCGTTTGATGTCCTTTGAGTCCGGAGACACCAGAGAACAACGCTCTTATAAATGACATAATATTTACCTTTCTTTTTTTCTATAAAAATTGGTTGAAAATCTGTCAATCATTTCAACCGATGAAACCTCCTCTTTCGAGGTCCAGTTTCATTTTGTTATTAATTAATTAAATAAAAATTGCACTATCAATGTTAGTAAAAATATTTTGCGATGAAAGAGAATCAACAGCTGTTATCACAGTTCTATTTTTTACACTAACAACCAAAGCGAAATCATTCAAAACTACAAGCGATTCATATGAACCTTTTTCTTCTGCTTTTGAAACTGCATTTTCAAGTTTCTCAACATCACTTTCTGAAAGATTTATGTTTCTTGATTTCATTCTTTCCAAAGCATGTTTAGAAAATTTTACTTCATGCAATTCTTTGTTCAAAATTGTCTGAAATTTGGATTCTTTATTTTCAACGAATTCATTTGTAGAAACACCATCATTGCGAAGTAATTCAATCCCACCAATTGGCATAAATGGAGGTTGAACACCGTTTATAATTGGAATTTCTGACATAATAATTATCCTCCCGTTGAAAAAACTTCCATAATTTCAGACAATTTAACTGCCACTCCATCAACTATGAAAACAGTTCCTGTAGAATCATATCTCACACCAAGAACTTTTCCAAACATAAATGGAGTTGTTGCCACTTTTCTTGAATCCTTGTCGCGAGCATCAACTTCAAATCTATATATACCTTCATCTACAATTCCACCTTGTTCATCTTTTCCGTCCCAAACGATAATGTTTTCACTATCATTTAAGCTACCACGCAAAGTACGAATTAAGTTATTATCTTGATCATAAACTTTGATATCACATTTTGATGCTTTATCACTATTCAAATAATAACCAAATCGCATTCCACTTCCGCCTTCCCAATGAAATTCATTTGCAGAAGCACGAACATCTTTGCCAACGAAATTAGACGCCAAAGCGTTATTTATAGAAGAAGTCAAAATATAGTTTGTGCCTAAACTTTCAGTTAAGTTATCGTTCATATTTTGCAATTGTTCAAGACCACTGAATTGAGCAAGTTGTGCAGCAAATTCAGTTCCTTTCATAGGATTTAATGGATCTTGATTTTTCAATTGTCCAACCAAAAGTTTAAGAAAATCTTCCTTTCCCATAGCACCTGCAACAGGTTGTGGAGTTGAACCGGGAATTGGAAGATTTGGGGATATGACAATTTGTTTTGGCATAATATTAAATTGTTTTTTCTATTGTATTATATCCGAAATATCGGATAAATTTTTCTTGTCTTTTTTCATCAAAATGTTCATCTTGTTGTGATTGATCTTGAAATTGATTTTCTTGAGAATTATTTTTTTGATTATTAAATTCATTTTCAAAAATTTCAATTTTTTTCATTTCAATTCCACGACTTGATAAAGCATCTTGAAGCACGAGCAAATTACTTTCTAATGCATTTTTGACTTCTGAAGATGAAACTTTTATTGAAGTAGATAAAATCCCATTTTCAGATTTTACATCCAAAACAATTTCACCCAAATTTTCAGGATGAAGTTTTAGATGAATTTCAGCATCATGATTTTGCATTTTGAAAGTAGCGTCAATTGATTTTCCGATGTTCTCAACAGTTTGTTTTGTCCATTCTTCATTCAAAACACTTGAGTATGTTGGAGTTTGTGTTTGAGTAAATTGATTTTGAGTTTTTAAAATTATTTTTTCAGAACTATTTGTAAAATCAGTATTTGTGATATTTGAATTTACAAATTCACTTTTTCCAAAATTTTTGTCTTGTGGTTTTAAGTTTTTATCTTCTGAAGTTTCATTTTGAGATTTATTTTTAGATAAATTTTCATCATCAGTAGAAACTTCCACTTTAACTTCTGATTCTTTAGAATCTAATTCCGCAATATCAAATTTATTTTCCACAGTTTTTTCTTCAATAACTTTCTCTTCTAAAATTTTTGGTTCCATTTTAACTTCCGATTTCTCCAAATTTAATTTCACTTCGTTTGTTGTATCTTCAAAAACGTCTGATACAATTTCTGAAATTTTTATTTTTTCCAAATTTGGTTTCGTCTCATTTACTTCTTCTCCAAAAACTTTTGTTACTATATTTTCTAGTTTTTTTGTTTCTGTTTGAATTATAGATTCATCAATATTTATTTCGGAAATTTTTGATTCACTTCCTGAAACATTTTTCTCTACTATAATTTTTTCTTGTGGAAAATAGAAGTTGTTTAAGTTTTGTGTTTGAAAACTTTCTATTTGTGATATTTCACTATCAACTTTCTTTTCATCTAAACTAAACAGAATTTGTTCTTCTGATTTTTTTTGAGAAGAACCATCAATTTTTCCTATAGAATTGAAAAACAAATTCAAAAATGTTTCAACTTTATTTTTTTCATTAACATTTTCAGTTGAAAGATCTTTTATTCCAAAAATTTTTGTAAGAAAATTTATTTGCATTTTTTACTCCATTGGATAAAAGCTTAAAATTTTTTTGGCTCTTTCAGGAGGTAATTTTTCAATCACCTTTACAGCGATTCTTTTTTTCAAAGCATAAATAATTTCCATTACTTTTTCGTCATCTTCTTCTTGTGTAAGAATTTTTACGATAGTTTCTGGTTTAAGTTTTTCATACATTGCAACTCTTTTTTGAATTTCTTCTGCACTTAAAGTATCTACATTTTCTGAGATAATGCCCGCAGAAACATCCGTTACTTGTTGTTCTGAAACATCTACTTTCTGTGGCAAAGCTGATTTTAATTTATTTTTAACTTGTTTTTTTGTAGTATCCACAAAATTTGTATCTACAATAAAAGCAGTTGTATCTGGTTTTTCTTCAATAATAGATTGCACTTCTTCTTGTTGAAAAAAATATACATATCCAAAATATCCACCACCACCAAGCAATACAACGGACAAAATTATTATTATCAAAAGTTTTGGTTTCACTTTACAAGTCCTCTTTTACTAATTGCCAATTCATCAATTGTTTTCTGTAATTTTATATCTTGTTCTTTCTGAATTTTTTCTTCGTGTGTTTTTTGCAATATTTCAAGCATATGTTTTGATTTTCTTTTATCTACAAGTTTTCCACGAGTAGAACTTTCTTGGGTTAAAATTTCTTCTATTTTTTTTTCTTGTGTTTCAATTTTATTTGAAATAGAATTTATAAATGATACATTCACTTGAAAATCACAAACATTTGCTCTTTGAGTAATTGAATTCTCATATACTGCGTTTTCTTTTTCGTCATATAAAACCATAAGAAGATTTTCTTCTTCGTTTTTTTGTTGTCTTATTTTAAACAAATCGTTTTTCAAAACATTTTCTTGATGTTCAACAACATTCAAAACAGTTTGTAAACGAAATTCTAAATTATTATTCTTCATCTTAGTTTACATTTTTATATGCAGCATTCATCATATCTATCAATTTTTTCACACTTTGTTGAAAATCAGTTTTCTCAGAAGAATTTTGTTTCAAAAAACTTTTCATTACATCTATATTTGCAAGCGATTTATCAATTTTAGAATTACTTCCTTTCACATAAGCACCAATGTTTACTAAATCTTCTGCATCTTTATATGTTGCCATAAGTTCTAAAAATCTTTGAATTGCAAGACGATGTTCAGTAGTTGTGATTGAAGAAATCACACGACTAATACTTTGCAAAACATCAACTGCGGGATATTGACCACTTGAGGCAAGTTTGCGAGATAAAACAATATGACCATCTAATATAGCACGAACATTGTCCGCAACTGGTTCATTCATATCATCTCCTTCTACAAGCACTGTATACATTCCTGTTATGCTTCCTTTATCAGAATTTCCTGCACGTTCCAAAATTTTTGGAAGAAGTGCAAACACAGATGGAGTATAACCTTTTGTCGTTGGTGGTTCTCCAATTGCAAGACCAACTTCTCTTTGTGCAGTTGCAATTCTTGTAACAGAATCAAATAAAAGCATCACACTCATTTCTTTATCACGAAAATATTCAGCAATTGTTGTTGCAACAAATGAGGCCTTTAATCTCACAAGTGCTTCTTGATCGCTTGTAGCAACAATAACAACAGAATGATTCAATCCTTCTTTTAATTCACCTTCAATAAAATCTCTAACTTCTCTTCCTCTTTCACCAATCAAAGCAATTACATTTACTTGAGCAGTTGTATTTCGTGCAATCATTCCAAGAGTTACACTTTTTCCAACTCCACTTGCAGAAAAAATTCCAACTCTTTGACCTTTTCCACAAGTTAAAAGTGTATCAATAGAACGAATTCCTGTTGAAATACTTTCAGTTATTCTTTTACGAGTCAAAGGATTTGGAGGAGGAGCATAAATTGAACGAATTTCTTCATATTCAATTGGACCTTTTCCATCAATTGGATTTCCTAATCCGTCAATGATTCTTCCAAGAAGTTTTTTTCCAACAGGAACAGAAAAAGATTTTCCTGTTGCAACAATTTCACTTCCGGGACTAATTTTTGAACTTCCACCTAATTTCATTGACAAAACTCTATTGTCTCTAAATCCCACAACTTCTGCTAAGCAAATATCTTCTCCTTCGTGTGATTTTACAACACAGATTTCTCCCAAATGACAATTTGGACCAATAGATTCTATGATTAAACCAATAACTTGCACAACTCTTCCATTGACTTTGAACAAATCAACATTGTTGAGCTTTGAATAAAACTCATTTACACTAATATCATTATTTATGTCAATTGAATTTTCAAACATTATTCAAATGCGTTTTCAATTTGATTAAGTTGTGTAGAAATTTTTGCATCTACATTTCCCATTTCACTTTCAATAATACAACCACCACGTTCAATTTTTTCATCTGCTTCAATAATAATTTCACGAATTGAATCTACTCCTTCTACAACATTTCCTTTTGCTTCACGAACATTTATTTCATCAAGTGGATTTAGGCGAATTCTAATTTTATCTGCTCCAACAATTCTACGAACTGCTTCGTTGATTTGCGATAAAATTATTTTGTTTGAAGTTTCAACTTGTTGTTTGATAACTTTTTCCGCAATTGCAATTGCATATTTTGGGAGAAGTTGTTCAGTTTTATTTTTAAAATTTTGTAACTCTTTTGTAAGATTGGAAATAAATGCATCAATTTGTTGAGTTTTAGTTTTTATTTTTTGCTCATTTACTTGGAGCATTTCACTTTCAAGTTGAGATTTTGCATCACTAAAACCACGATCATATTCCTCTTGAAGTTTTTGAGAAATCTTAACAGCTGAATTTTGAACAGAATTATTGTTATGAGTTTCTTCAGTTCCAAAACTTGGGTATTCAAAATTTCCTGAATTTCCCGACTTATGAGAAACTGAAAAACTGACAACAGATTTTTTTGTTCTTACTATTTCAGACATTCATTTTTTTTATTTTACTACTCAATTACTTAGATTATCAAAATTTTTAAACAAAAGTTTCTTCGCTTCCACCACGACCTTGAATATAAACTTCACCTCTTTCTTCAAGTTCTTTCACTTTATCAATTACTCTAGATTGTGCTTCTTGAACTTCTCTCAATCGCATTGGTCCCATATAGTCAAGTTCTTCCTTTACAAGTTGTCGCATACCTTCTGACATATTTGTGAAAAATTTAGTTTTTAACCTTTCGTCAGAAACTTTGAGTGAAATTGCTAAATCTTTTCTATCAATATCTCGTAAAATTCTTTGAATTCCTCTATCATCTACAAAAATCAAATCTTCAAATAAGAGCATCAACTTTTTAATTTCTGCTGATATACTTTGGTCTTTCTTTTCAATGTTTTCTAAAACTACTTTTGCAATTTGTCCCGTACATTTGTTTAGCAATGTTGCAACTGAACGAACTCCACCTGATGTACTTAGATTTGTTGTCAATTCGGTTTCAGCAATTCCTCCAATTACTTCTTCAAGTTCGGCAATCAATGCAGGAGAAACTTTTCCAAGTGTTGCCATTCTATACACAACATCTGAACGAAGAGCATCCTCAAAATTCAAAATAACTTGAGAAACATTTTCAGGAGGAAGTTGTGATAAAACAATTGCAATTGTTTGAGGGTGTTCTTTTTTTAAGAAATTTGAAAGTTGAGTACTATCTATTTTTTTCAAAATACTAAATCCACGAGATGTTCCTGGTTGATTTTTTGTTTTAACTCTTTCTAAAATTTCAGTTGCTTTCAAAAAACCAAGAGAACTTTCCAAAAGTTTTCCCGCATATTCAGAACCTCCTTCAATGACATATTCTTGTGCAGTTGCAAGCTGTTTAAATTCTTCAAGTGCAAAAGCCACAACTTTTGCAGGTGCTGATTTGATATTACTAATTTCAGAAGTTATTTTTTCAACTTCTTCGGTATTCATCCGCGACATTACATTGGATGCCGATTCCATCTCCACAGAAAGTATTACCATTGCAGCCCTTCTGGCTCCTGAAAGTTTTTCTTGTTTATCTGTTTTTTTTGTAGTTACATTTGCCATAAAACGTAAAGTTTATTCACCTTCATTGACTAATCCTTTTAATAAATTTGCAGCATCATCTGGTTTTTCTTTAAAAAATGTTTTTACTTTTTCACGAGTTTCATCTTGAGCTCTTTTTTCCTCTTCATTTACTTCTTCAACTTGAGTCATAGAAATTCCACCAACTGCTGCTTGAACTCCTGCAAGTACTTCAGCACGAGTGCGTGATTTTTTAACAGATGCTTGAAGAGCAACAGCTGCCTCAAGCTCTTTATTGAAATGAATTCGACGCGATAATCTCCATAAGAAAAACAATGAAAATACCATTAAAATCAACATCAAATAACTACTTGGATCTTTGAGTTTTTCCATACACCACTTCCAAAACTCAACTTTACCTTCTTCTTTTTCAGTTAATTCATCTCCCGTTGCAAAAAATCTCATTCCAATTACAGCAATTTCATCTTTTCTTTCATCAGAAAACCCAACCGCCTTTTTTACAAGTTCTCCAATACTATATAATTCCTCACTAGTTTTTGGTATATAAACTTTAATAGAATTATCGTCTTCATCTACAACAGCATTTCCTTGAGCATCAATACTATCTTCATATCTCCCATTTACACTCACACTTATTGTTATTTTTTTTATATCACCACCATTTGAAACTGTATTTTCAATGGTTTTTCCAATTTCATAGTTTGTAATTGTGCTTACACTTGTACCTTTATTATTTCTTGCAGCAGTTGTAGATGTATCAGCTGAAAAATTATTTTGCTCAGTAATTTGTTCACTTCTTACAACTTGATCTTCAGGATCAAATACTTCCTGTGTTTTATTATTTTGACGAAAATCCATTTCCACAGAAACCTCAGTATAAGAATTCATTGGTCCAAATTGAGCATCTAACATTCCTTGAATTTTATCCACATATTGTTTTTCAACTGTTCTTTGTAAATCCACATTTGTTGCAATCATTCCAGAAACCGTACTTGATTGACGAATAGAAGATCGAATTACTCCTCTTTGATCAAATATTTTTACATTTGATGCTTCTAAACCTTCTACGCTACTTGCAACTAAATGGGCAATTCCTTGTGAAACCTCTTCACTCAATGGAGATTTTGTTTTCAACCAAACTGATGCTGTTGACTGCTTTTGGTCTTCACTAAATAATCTTTTTTCAGGAAGTACAATATGAACTCTTGCTGCTTGTATATTTTGTATTTGAAGAATTGTGCGAGTGAGTTCTCCTTCAAGTGCTCTCCGCATATTTGATTTTTGAACTTGGTCAGAAACACCTATACTTTGTCTATCAAAAATTTCATAACCAACAACGCTTGAACTTAAAACTCCATCTCCCGCCATAGAAAGTCGCAACTCATAAACACTTTCTTTGGGAACATATATTGCAGTTTCACTTTCTTCCAATTTGTATGGAATACTTTTTTCTTGAAGTTTTTTTACAATTGCGTTTGCATCTTGAGGATTTAAATTGCTAAACAAAAGTTCATATGAAGTAGAAGTAAATGTAAGCCACAATATTGCTACAAATACAGCAAGTCCAACTACTCCAAATAGAGCTTTCTGATTTGCCGAAAGTTTTCCAAAAAAACCTTTTGACTGTTGAGATAAATTATTTATGAAATCCATTGTATAAAAATTTTATTAAATTTGCACTTTCATAAGTTCACGATACATATCCAAAGCTTTGTTTCTAACTTCCATTAAAAGTTCAAAACTTGTCTTTGCTTTTTCAACTGCTATCATAACTTCATGAATACTATTTGCTTCTCCACTTACAAATTTTTCAACTGCTATACTTGCTTCTGTTTGTAATTTATTCACATCATTTATTGCACTTCCCAAAACATTTTCAAATGAAGATGTAAGTGAGTTTTTTTGAGATTGTTGTATTCCACCAATTGATGAAACACTTCCTAAATCTTGAATTATAGACATAGTGTTTGTGTTTTAAGTTTTTAAATATCTAACGAATCTTTTGCCATATTTTTTGCTGCGTTTATTGCAACAACGTTTGCTTCAAATGATTTAGAGGTTGCAAGCATATCCACCATTTCACTAAACAAATTCACATTTGGCATTTCAACATAACCTTCTTCGTTTGCATCTGGATGAGAAGGATCATAAACCATTTTTGGAGGAGAATTATCTTCTACAACTTCTGCAATATCGTTTCCAATATCAACTGTTGAAGATTTGAGTGGTTGTTGAGCAACTGCAATATGTTTATTATCGGTTTGAGCAAGTGTGAGTTTTGCGTTTGATAATATTCCTGAAAACTGAGATGTTATATTTGCATTTGGAACAGAAATTTTTCTTTTGTAATAAGAACCATCTGCTGAACGAGTGTTTTCAGCATTTGATAAATTTTCAGAAATCACATTCATTCTTCTTCTTTGAAGCGACATTCCAATTGAACTCATATCAAGTTCAGAAAATAATTTACTAATTTTCATACATTACCTCTTATACTTTTTTGAACATTTCTAAAAATATCTGCTAACATTCTTGAAGCAAAACGGAATCTAATTTGGTTCTTTGCAAGTTCTGCCATTTCACTATCTATATCAACATTATTTACTCCACTTGCTAAAACTTCTAAATCAGAATCCACAACTTTAGGTTCAGGAAAATTGTTTCCATTTGCTCCACCAATTTGAAAATGATTTGAGTTTGCTTGCATTTCACCTGAACTTGCATTTATTGAACCGCTCAAATACTCTTCAAAGTTTACGACTTTCGCACCATAACCACTTGTATTTAAGTTTGCGATATTATTGGCAACAACTTTATGTCGCAAATTATACGCGTCAAGTGCTTTGCTTAAGAGAGGAACATTTGTTTTATTAAAAATCATAAAATAAAAGATTTTAATTTATTTAAAAATATAACTTAAATATTTATAGCATAATTTATGCCATAACACAATAATTACCTAAATTTGTGGATTTTTGCAATAAATATTTTATTTTTTGGCTAATAATGGCTAAAATTAGTCATTATCATACTTCATATGTACAGATGAAGCTCTTCCACATTTACATGAAAACTCAATAGAATCAACATTTTCTCCCGATTTTCGTATAACTATAGTTGGTTGATCACTATCTTCTGAACGAACTTCTATTTTGTTTCCAACTTGAAATTCTTTTGATTTTATTAAATTTCCTGAAACATTTATTGAAGCAGTTTTTTGAATTTGGTTAAATGAACCAAACTCAATAAACTTTGGTTTTATTACTTCTTCTTGCGAAGCATCATCAAAACTAAAATTTGAAATATTCTCAAACATTCTAATTTTTTTTTTAAATATATGAAGCTATTTTAAAATAATCAAGGATTTTTGAAAAAAAATTTAATTTTTTTAGAAAAAGTTTATACTAAGTAAAGTTTTCTCTTTTTTATTTTTATTTTTTTATCTATCAAAAAAGGAATACAAAAACATCTTTCATCCCTTTTTCTTTCAACGACAATAATAACAATTTTTACAACAACAAAAAATTTATTTTACCAAAATTCTTTCTCCTTCAATTGTTTGGAGTTGTGGAGTTTGTTCTCTATCAATTGATATTGCCGTTTGTGATACATTTAATTGAATAAAATTATACAATTCATTTATGGATATTTGTTTATCATTATTTTTATCTGCATCTCCTTTAATGCCTTTCATCAAAAAATAACTAAATAATCCATGTGATTTTTCTTTCCATCCTGAAGCTATTTCACTTCCACTTGTTGCTGAAAGTACTGTTATATTATTTGCTAAAACTGGATTTACTTCAATATTAA
>SXSO01000059.1 GCA_005792205.1 Bacteroidota bacterium
ATTACTGCTCTTCAAATGGATATAAAAATTCAAGGAATTACTTATGAAATTTTTGCTTCTGCACTTCAACAAGCAAAAGAAGGACGATTTCATATTCTTTCTATAATGAACGAAACAATTTCAAAACACAGAGATGAAGTTTCAAAACATGCCCCAAAGATGACTACACTTCAAATTCCTATTGATATGATTGGAATGGTAATTGGACCTCAAGGAAAAAATATAAAATCAATTATAGCAGAAACTGGAGCTGAAATAAATATTGGAGATGATGGAAAAATTTTTATTAGTTCTGTGTCTTCTGAATCCGCTGATAAAGCTAAAAAGATAATCACAAGAATGACAGAAGTTCCAGAAGTTGGAAAAATTTATGAAGGAAAAGTTGTCAAAACAATTGACGTTGGTGCATTTGTAGAATTTCTTCCGGGAAAACAAGGTTTAGTTCATATATCAGAAATTGATTTGCAAAGAGTGAATAAAGTTTCTGATTTTGCAAGAGTTGGAGAAATATGGAATGTAAAACTTTTACAAATAGATAGAGAAGGAAGATACAATTTAAGTAGAAAAGCAACATTGAAATAAACTAAAAATAAGTAACAAAGTTTTTACATTTTTAAAGACAATGAAAAGAAAATTCATTGTCTTTTTTTTTTCAATTTTATTTAGCATATTTCACTTATAAAAATAATAAAATATATGTTTGATAAAAATGAATTAGATGATGAACTTCATCAAATGTTTGAGGAATCTCAACAAGAAAAAATTTTAAATTCACAAGCTTTCCTTCAACCGATAAAAATTTTGAAAAAAACTGACAATATTGTTTTTGCTATTGAAGAAGGAAACAATGTGCATGATGCTTTAAAAATTATGTTGAAAGAAAAAGTTGGATGCATACTTGTAACAAAAGAAAATAAATTAACAGGAATTTTTACAGAGGGTGATGTAACACGAAAATCTATTTTAGAAAAAATGGATTTAAGCCAAACAAAAGTTGAACATTTTATGTCAAAAGATCCATTATCATTGAATATGGAAGATTCAATTGCATTTGTATTAAATGCAATGGTTGTTGGAGGATTTCGGCATATTCCATTAGTTGATGACAATAATATTCCAGTTTCAGTTGTAACTGTGAAAGATATTATCAATTACATTGTTAGTTTTTTTTCTGAAGAAATTTTAAATCTTCCTCCAAAACCAATTCATAAATCCGAAGAGAGAGAAGGTGCATAATGTCATTGAAAAACACCAACAAAATAAAACGAATTGGAATTTTAACTGGTGGTGGAGATTGTCCAGGTTTAAATGCTGTAATTAGAAGTGTTGCAAAACCTGCAATGACATTTTTGAATGCTGAAGTTATTGGAATTGAAGATGGATTTGAAGGAATGGTAAACGGAAAAGCAAAAACACTTTCATACATTGATGTTTCTGGAATCATTAACAAAGGTGGAACAATACTTGGAACTTCAAATAAAGGAGATCCATTTCGTTTTCCAATTGAATTAAAAAATGGTGCAATTGAAATAAAAGATTGTTCAGAAAATGTTGTAAAAAACTATTTTGATTGGAAACTGGATGCACTTGTTGTAATTGGTGGAGATGGAACTATGAGTATAGCAGAAAAACTTTCCAAAAAAGGATTGAACATAGTTGGTGTTCCAAAAACAATTGATAATGATTTAGATGGAACCGATATCACATTTGGACATGATTCTGCAATAGCAGTTGCAACTGATGCTGTAGATAGATTGCAGACAACAGCATCATCTCATAAACGAGTAATGATTTTGGAAGTTATGGGAAGATATGCTGGATGGATTGCACTTGCTTCAGGAATTGCAGGAGCTGCCGATATAATTTTAATTCCTGAAATAAAATTTAGTTGGGAAAAAATTTTTGATATGTGTTTGAAAAGAAGTATAAAAGCAAAATTTTCTATCGTAGTTGTTGCAGAAGGAACAAAGTTTCCAGATGGAAATTTAATTATAAAAGAAAAAGATAAAAAAAGAACTGATCCAATTCGACTTGGAGGAATTGGTGAATTTGTTGCTCAAAGAATTCAACAAGCCACATCACTTGAAACTCGTGCTGTAATTCTTGGACATACACAAAGAGGGGGAAGTCCTACTGCATTTGATAGAATTCTTGCAACTAAATATGGAGCAATGGCAATTAAATCAGTTATAGATAAAAATTTCAATACTATGGTAAGTTTAAAAGGAGATAAAATTATTTCTATTCCAATTAGTGATGTTGTTGGGAAACTGAGATTAGTTACTCAAGATAATCAAATGGTATTAGCAGCTAAATCAGTTGGAACAAGTTTTGGTGATTAGTTGTTAGAATGGAAAAAAAAAATGAAACTAAAAAAATAATTCCTCAAGAATTACTGATTGTAGCATATCAAAATGGTGTTTTTCCAATGGGAGAAAAAAATAATGATATAATCAATTGGTACTTTCCAAATCCACGTGCAATTTTGCCTTTAAAAAATTTTAAAATTTCGCGAAGCTTAAAACAAGTTTTAAAAAAAAATAAATTTCAAATCAAAATTAATTCATCATTTAATGAAGTCATAAAAAATTGTGCTGATAGAAAAGAAACTTGGGTTTCACAAATAATTATTGATAGTTATATAAGTTTATATAAAAATGGATTTGCACATTCAGTTGAAACTTGGGAAAACGGAAATTTAGTTGGAGCTTTATATGGGGTTGCTATTGGTTCTGCATTTTTTGGAGAATCAATGTATTCAAAAGTCAGTAATGCTTCAAAAATTGCTCTTTATTATTTAGTTGAAAGGTTGAAAGAAAAAAAATTTACTCTTCTTGAAATTCAATTTTTAACTGAACATTTGAAAAAATTTGGTGGAATTGAAATAGATTCTGAAAGTTATTTGACTATTTTAAAAAATGCAGTTAGAAAAAAAAGAAAGTTTATTTAAATGTCTAAAGTTATTTCAAAATTTGTATGTCAAAATTGCGCTTATACTTCGCCACGTTGGATTGGAAAGTGTCCAAATTGTAATGAGTGGAATAGTTTGGTAGAAGAAATTGTTTCTAAAGTTTCAAAAAAAAATTCTAAACCAATTGGATCATCTTCGCAAATTATTTCAATTGATGAAATTTCTTTTGAAGAAAATTTACGAACAAAAACAAATATAGAAGAATTTGATAGAGTTCTTGGTGGTGGAATTGTTGAAGGAAGTGTAATACTTGTTGGTGGAGATCCTGGAATTGGAAAATCAACATTGATGATGCAAGTTGCTTCTTATCTTTCAAATAAAATAGTTCTCTATATCACATCAGAAGAATCAGCAAAACAAATTCGGCTTCGCTTGGAAAGATTGAAAATAAAATTGTCAAAAAGTATTTTTGTACTTGCTGAAACAAATATGGATATTGTTTTAAAATTAATTTCAGAACACAAAGTTGATATTTTAATTGTTGATTCAATTCAAGCAATGTATTTTCCACAACTTGAAACAACTGCGGGAAGTGTTTCACAAGTTAGAGAAATTTCAACTGCATTCACACGATTTGCAAAAGAAAACAGTGTTTCTATTTTTTTAATTGGACATGTGAATAAAGATGGAATGATTGCAGGACCAAAAGTAATTGAACATTTAGTTGATACAGTTTTACAATTTGAAGGAGACAAAAATTATTTTTATAGAATTTTGCGTTCACTTAAAAATAGATTTGGTTCTACAAATGAAATTGGAATTTTTCAAATGTTAGAAACTGGTTTGAAAGAAGTAAAAAATCCATCAGAATTTTTTTTAACAGAAAGAAAAAACGGAATTAGTGGCTCTTCAATTATTTCAACACTTGAAGGAAGTCGTCCAATTTTGATTGAAGTTCAAGCACTTGTAACAAAAACAAGTTTCAATATTCCACAAAGAAATTCTACTGGTTTTGATTTGAGAAGAATGTCAATGTTGGTTTCTCTACTTGAAAAAAGAGTTGGAATTTATCTTGGTACTTACGATATTTTTACAAATGTTGTGGGAGGAATAAAACTTGATGATACCGCAAGTGATCTTGGAATAATTTGTGCAATTGTTTCAAGTTTAAAAGATAAACCAATTGATTTACAAACTGTAATAATTGGGGAAGTAGGACTTGGAGGTGAAGTTCGTTCTGTAAGTCAAATTGAAAAAAGAATAAA
>SXSO01000060.1 GCA_005792205.1 Bacteroidota bacterium
AAAGTGATTCACATGACATGTAAAGTGATTCCCGTGACATGTGAAGTGATTCCCGTGGCATGTAAAGTCATTTACGGATAATAAAATCCAATCAAACAGGAAAAAATTTACACTTTATTATAATAAATAGGAAAATTTTTTCGTTCCAAATTATTTTCCCAAATAACGATTTTAACCAGTAAATACCACTCTAAAACCGGAGTTTAAAAATTTGTGTCTCGGTTTGTTTTTTAAATAATTCCAAAACCTAACAGCAATGAAATCACAATCAACATTGCTGAAACAAATACTTGTATAAATTTTAAAGTTATTTTTTTCAATAGTTTATTTCCAAAATATGAACCACAAATCCCAGAAATTATTGCACACACAATCATTGTGATATTAAAATTGAAATCAATTTTTGTAAAATGTGATGCGTAAATTGTAAGTCGTGTAAAATCTATAAAAACTGCAATCACAACGGATGTCCCAATAAATGCTTCTTTTGTAAGTCCAGATTTAATTAAAAATATACTTCTCAATGCTCCTTGATGTCCTGATAAACCACCAAAAAAACCACTCAAAATTCCACCGAGTATCAAATTATTTTTTTCAAATTGTAATTTTCTAAAATGAGAAATTAAATCCATCATTACAAATGTAATTAGTAAAATTGCAATGATAAATTTTATTGGAGAAATAAAAAAAAATTTTCCATTTAATTCATATGAAAAAATTGGACTTAAATTTATAATGTTGATAAGTGTAAATGCTCCAACAAAAGCAAATATAATAGCAGGAATTCCAAATCTAAATAAAACAAATTTGTCAGCATTTTTTCCAACTAAAAATAATTTAAAAATATTATTGAACAAATGCACAACTCCAGTAAGTGCAATTGCCAAATCTACGGGAAAAAAAATCATAAATATTGGAGAAAGAATTGTTCCTAATCCAAATCCTGAAAAGAATGTAAGTATTGCAACGAAGAAAACTAAAATTGAAACTAAAAATATTTCCAAAATTGAAAAAGAATTTTTGTAATTTATATAAGTGGAATGTAATTACAAAAATAAAATAGAAAAGTTCATATTTATGTTAGTGCCCAGAACAGGAGTTGAACCTGCACGAGTTTTATCTCATTAGATTCTGATTCTAACGCGTCTGCCAATTTCGCCATCTGGGCAAATTTATTTTTTTCTATTTAGAATTTGATACGATAAAAATGAAACACTAAATAATTTCAACAAATCCCAAAGTGAAAAAATCAGAAATCCTTTGTTGATTGCATCTTCAAGATTGTGAAGATAAAAAATATACAAATGTAAAGTTCCAAAAAAGAAAATTATAAGCAACGAATAAAATGCTACAAACAAAATCCAAAAAAAGTTTTTTGAGTATTGAATTCCATATCCAATTAAAAATGCTGCAAGTGGAAAACTTAAAAGATAACCTCCAGTGGGTCCAAAAATTTTCATGAATCCAACTTCACTTCCTGCAAATACAGGAAGTCCTAATGCTCCAAAACATAAATAAAAAATTTGACTTAACATTCCAAATCTTGCTCCCAAAATAACTCCTGAAAGCAACACGAAAAATGTTTGCATTGTAATTGGAATTGGTTGAATTGGAACAACAAATTTTGCTCCAACAGCAGTGAGAAATGAAAATAAAATAGAAAATGAAATTTGTTTTACAAAATCATTTGTATAAATTTTTGAAATTGAAATTGAAGTTTGCATAATTAAAAATTAGTTTTAAAAAAATTTATTGTTATATCTAAAATATGTGAAATAGTTTGAAAATCATCTTTGGACTTATTCATCGCATTATAGAGATGTCCAACTTTTTCGAGCAAAATATATTTTGTTTTATCCTTATTTGCAACTGAAAAAATTTTTTCAGTTTCTTTTGGAGGAGTTATCAAGTCCTCCATTCCTTGAATTATTAACCACGGAACTGAAATTTTTTTTGCTGCAGAAAATATATTGAATTTATTTTTATTAGATTCAATATTATTTAAAAGTTCAATTCCAATTTTAAGTGGATGCGATGAAAAATTATTTGTTGCGGGAAGAAATCCATTTTGTTTCCATCGTAATTTTTGAGTTTCTGTCCATCTATCAAAAGTAGAAATTGGTGACCAAGTTGCAAGCAATTTTATTTTTTTGTTATTTGCAGTTTCTAAAACTGCAATTCCAGTTCCTCTTGAATGAGCAACAAGAAAAATTTGGTCTAAATTGAAAAAATTTTTATTTAAACTTCCAGTTTCAATTTCATTTAGTAAAATTTTCAAATCGGAAATTTCTTTTGAGATTGTATTTTCTTCAAAATTTTTGTAGTCGGTAATTTTATTTAAGTTGTTTGAAATTCCATTATGTGAAAAATTAAATGTAACTGATGCAAAATTATTTTTCGCAAAACTTTCTCCAACAAAAGGATACATTCCCCAATCTTTAAATGCCATAAATCCATGACAAATAATTACAACAGGAATTTTTTCTTTTGTTGTACAAAATCTCAAATCTCCCGTTATATTTTTTTTGCTTGCTGATGGAATTGAAAATTTTTCTATTTGCATTTGAAACAATTATTGAATTGCAATTCGTAAATCAATTCCTGCTTCATTTGTAGTAAGACCTGGAATTGTAGAACCACCTTCACTTGGTTTTATACTTGTGTATTTGTAATAAACAGCAAGTGAAACTCTTGAACTCAAAATATATTTTATTCTTGGTTCCATTTGCATTCTTGTACTTCCACCTCTTGGAACTCCTTCTGAATTATTTGCAAGTTCAAAAACATCAAATACAATTTGTGTATTTGCAGCATATGAAAAATTGAAACTAAAATCAATATCGTTTTGAAGTGAAAGTCCAAACAACGGAATGTTAAAACCTCTTTTTGTAAAACCTATATTGCTTGTAATTTCGCTTGTGTATGTTTCATCAATTGTGTTACTTGTCAAAGCCAAATCATAAGCAGTTTGTGAGTTGTATCTAAAACTTGCATTTAAATTTCCTTTCCACATTTCAGCAAAAACCATATTTACACCAACTAATGGTTGAAAATTTAAAGTGATTTTTGCTCTTTCAGTTTTTTGTTTTCCATCTTGTTGAGTAGCCCAAGTTTTTGTAAACATTGAAGAATATGAATGTTCCAAACCCAAACTTTGAAAGACACCAGTAAAGTAAGTTATCTTTTCTAAACCTCCCCATTTTATTGAATAATTTACTCCAGGAAGTTCTCCAAGAAATCTTAAGAAAGAAAAAGTTTCCATTCCTTCTTCAAATGCTCTTGTTACTGTTTCGCTTGAAAGTTCTCCTTCTTTAGATCTGTTTGCAAGTTCTCCAACTTTTTTGAGATAACTTTTTATTGGTTTAAAAATTGGAATTGGCATAACAAAAAATGATCTATCAATTGTTCCAGATCTTCTGAATATAGATGATGTATCAATTTTTATTCCATCAAAACCAGTTGTAAAAACTTCATTTTCATTTATATTTTTTCCGATTTGCCAAGTAAAATCAATCTTTGCACCTTCCCATAAGTTTCGTGAAGTTCTAATTCCAATTTTATCTGATTGTGAAAAATCATCTGTGAGTTGAAGTTTAATTGTATCAACTCTTAAAATTGTATCGGGAGTTGCAGTTGTATCCCAAACATCTTGTAAAAATTTTGGAGCACGAAATTGTGAAGGGTTTCGTGAAAGTCCAAGTTGATATAGAAATGATGGTCCATTTAAAGTAGCATTATCAAATCCCCAAAAGTTTGCAATTCCAGTTTCGTTTTCACCGCGAATTCCATTGTTTCCAGATTTTTTATTTTGCGTGAAAGTAATTGCAATATTATCATAATCTAAAAGTGGAATTTTAATTGCGTATTTAAAAACACTCATTGCTGTTTCTGTAAAATCAATTGATGAACTTTCAGTTTCTGGTTCAGTTTTTTCAGAAATTTTTGTTGTATCAGTTTGAGTATTATTTTCTTTTTGTTTAATTGCTTCACGACCTCTTCCACTTCCACGAGTTTCAGTTTTTTTTGTTTGAGTTTGTTTTCCACTTCCACCAAATGAAAAAATATTATCTGTCAATTGTTTCAACTTTAAAGCAAGTGAAACTTCGCTTTGTGAATTCCATCCTGCAGTTTGTCCTTTTTCTCCTTGAAAAGTAGATTGCCACGCATAATCAACTTTGTATCCCGCATTAAATTCAAAATACTTTGGAATATCGTAGATATTTGGCAGAATTGGTTTTGAATTTAAACTAATATTTTGCCCGTATCTTGAGTTTCTTCCAAAGTCAATTATTTTATCTTTTGGAAAAAGTTTTCGCAACATAGTTGGAAATGAATAGAGTTTATGTGTAATTGTATCTTGTTCTAAATGAGTTGGAATACTTTCAACGATTAAACCATAATTTAAATTTAAATTTAAAAATCCACCATCAGAAACTTTCCATCCAAATCCTCCCGAACGATTTGCTCTGAAATTACTTGAAAGAAGTGATCTAGATTTTGTTCTTGAACTATCAAATACAATATCTCTTTTTGCATCCAAACTCCACTGCAATTTAGAAGGAGTAAAATATATTTTATAATCTTTATATGAATCTAAAATAAAAACATTATTGAAAATATTTTTAAATGGTTGAAAAAATAAATCAGTTGGAAATGCCAAATCATAATTTATTTTTCCCATCCATCCACTTTCATTTCTTTTAATTGAAGTTGGAGAGCGGTCAAATTTTTTATTGTAGTTTGCAGAAAATGAAAGTCGGTTTATAGTTTTATCCACATACCACGCATCTGTTGGAAGCACAAAACGAATTGTTGGCATTGAAAACATATGCGATTCAGAAAATGTTTGTGATGCTGTCAAAACAGAATCAGCACTAAGTCCTTCTTCTTCGTATCTTTTTACAGCAGAAGCTACTTGTATATCTGTATTTGGAAAATATCGCGGTTGTTTTTCTCTTTTTGCATAACTATAATTAAATGGAAGAGAAGTTCCCGTCCAAGAAGTTGGAAAAAATTTATCCAAAGATATGTTTGCAGAAACACTTATATCTTGATTTGTTTCTCTTGAACCAAAACGTGTTTCAAGCGAATGAAAGTAGTCATCAACTTTTGAATATGCAAAATTTATAGATCCCAAATCAGCAAGTTTAATTCCAGCACTAAATTGTATTGCTTTTCCAGGAGTATTTTCAACACCAATTACACGAAGTTCATTTACCCAAATTTCTCCTGAAATTGTATTATCTTCATCAAGTGGAAATCTTTCGGGAGATGGATTATTTGCAGGATTTGTAACTCCAATTCCAACATATCTGATATTGTTTAAAGCAGGAAATCCTTTCACACCATATTTTGCATTTGGAATTCCATTGTTTGCAGATTTGTAAATTATTTTATAAACTCCTGCTGAATCGCGTGTTTGTTTTAAAGAAGTGAGTTCTGAAAAAATAATTGTAATATTATTTTCACTTGGCCATTGACTTTCTGAAGTTATTGAATTTCCTGCTGGATGAATTGGAGCACGATATTCATAAAAATTTGCAGTATCACTTCCAAAGCGAATGAAAACATCGGCATCATAGTTTAAAGAATCAAAATATCTGAATCCTCTATCTGTCAATGAATTATATTTTTCTGCATGCACAAACAATTTCATTTGTTTATAGTTGAATAAATCCAAAGGTTTATTCGCTTGAAAATATCTTACTGCTTGATAGCGAGTTGAATCAAATCTATTTCTTGCATCACTCATTCCATTTATTAAAAGTGCAAGTGATTGCTCATTGAGTTGGATGTTTTGTTCGGGTTTTGATTTATCTTTTTCGCGTGTAACTCCAGGAGGAATTGTATAATTTGGATTATCTTCTAAATTGACAGTTGAAGTTCTAAATATACTATCTTGTCTTGCAAGTTCGATCCATTGATTTCCTATAATGTTGAAATCTACAATTCTTACTAACACATCTTCACTTGTTTGAAATCCTGTAAGATAGAGTCGCATACTTTGAACATTTCTCAAATCAGGAGTTCCTTGTGTTGTAATATAATCTGTAAGAGGGATTCTAAATTGATACCATCCATCATTTCCTCCTCCAACAATGTATGGATTTGGATTGAAAGAATCACTTGTATCTAAACTAATTTTATATGTGAAATAATTATTTGCTAAATCTAAAAAATTGTTGCCGTTTAAATCTTCTGAATCAGGAAGACGACGACGAACTTGGTTTCCTTCTGTTCCATCTATTTTAGAATAATCATTTGATTCAATTCCCGCAAAATGATAGTTATCGCTACTTGGATCATCTTCATTTAAAACTTCTACATCAAATGCTTGATGAAGTTTATTTTTTATTATTTCTGGATTTTGTTCTTGTGTATTTGTGATTCCATCAATTCCAATATCTTCGCCGTCATTTAAAATTCCATTTGCAATTGAATATACAACCAAATCCTCCGAATTGAGAGAGTCATTCGGAATAACATCTTCTGAAATTTCTCCCAAATCAATTACAAGATTTCCCGTAGATAAATCGTAATTATCAAAAACCTTTATCCAAAGTTCAATGTAACTCATATTTTGTTCTACTAAATTATTGGAAGATGAACCAAGTGTTTTCATAATTCCTCCCCAATTTTTTTCTTTTTCCAAAACTGTAGATGGAAATTTTGTGTAGTTATACATTCCTCTTTCTTTTGGGAAAAATCTTAAATCAAGTGCAGTTACAAAATTTTCTCCTGAAGCAGTTTTTCTTTTTGGCCAAATGCTATCACTTATTACAGTTCCTTGTGGAGGAGTGTACCATAAAAGTTTAGCTTTGTGTTTGACAACTGATGTGTCATTCATTCCACTAATTTTTGGAGGAGATGCTAAACTCCATTGTCCAAAATTTGTTCCCAAAGAAATTGTTCTTTGTGCCCCTTCAAAGTCATCAATGTATGCTATACTTTGAGATTCTTCTCCTTTTATTGTGCTTTTTTTAGTGTTTGGATTTGGACTCATATAAGCAAATTCTCCCAACAATTTTATTTCAGAAGTTTCTTTTGTTTTAAATCCGGGAAGAAAATTTAAAACATCACTTACAATTGGTGCTTCAATTATGGAAGTAAAATCAACTCCTATCATTGTGTTATCAGTTGGCTCTTCTCCAATTCGTACTTTATCACTCAATGTTTCTTGATTCAAATTTAAAATTGTAGCACCAAACGAAAGTTGTGAAAATGGTTTTATTTCTGCTCTTGCTCCAAGTAAAGTTTTAGATGCAAGTTGAAACAAATCATTTTGTTCATATGTGATTTTTAAATCTGCTTTTGGAATTAGAGCATCTTCTCTTCGTATAATTATTTCTCCTAAAATATAATCTACACTGTAATCAACTCCTGCAATAAGAGGAACTCCTGCAAGTGTGGCTTTCACACTTCCTTCTACAATATTAAATCCCAACGAATACTTTGACGAAACTTCAGCAGTATATTTTCCCTTTATTACATATATATCATGACTTAAATCTTCTCTTGCTTTTTGCAATAAACTATCATAAGCAAAACTATAGACAAATGGCTCTACAAGTTCTGAATCGCTACTTGTCTGTTGTGTCTGTGGATAAAAATAATTGGCAATTGTTTTTCCAAATGGTTCAAGTGTTGGAAAAATAATTTCACTACGAGATTGATCTACAGTTACTGATGGAAGAAAATCAAAGACACCATCTGGTTGTTCATCTCCTTGTATATTTTTTTTATCAAAACCTAAAATGGAAAGTAATTTTATATCTTCTCCCAAAGGTGCAATACTTTCTTTTTTATCTTCGTCTTTTTCATAGAATATTTTTAATTCGAATCCTTGTTCTTTCAAATTTTTTGCTCCCAAATTAAAAATATTTTTAATTTGATTTTTCCACGCTTGTGCATATGATGGAAGAAGATTTTTAGGACGCACAAGTTTTAACACTACATTTTGAGTTAAAGATTGTTGGGAAGTATCACTTCCAACAAAATCTCCATACACATATCCGTTTTGAGTTCTATACGCAACTGCAATTGCTTGA
Organism: Bacteroidota bacterium; assembly: GCA_005792205.1. Classification (GTDB taxonomy): domain Bacteria; phylum Bacteroidota; class Ignavibacteria; order UBA10030; family F1-140-MAGs086; genus F1-140-MAGs086. The sequence goes on from SXSO01000060.1 coordinate 8,049, forward strand.
TCATTTTGAAGCGAACGAAGAAGTGTAATAAACCCTCCTTCATCACGAAATATATAATCAGAATTTTTTTCCAACTTGTAAAATTTTCCAGTAACAGTATCTCCATTTGAAATTGACTGTTGAGAGTTTCTCAAAAAATTATAAGTTGTATCTCCTTCAAAATATGGTGGAAGATTTATTATTGCAATTGCTTTTCTATCAGAAGGAAGTGGAAGTCCGCTTGTTCTCATTGCCCAAACTTCAATATCTGTGATTTGAATGTTTGGATTATTTATAAAAGTTCCAAATGAACCAAAATATGTTTCAAATTCTTTTCTATAAATTGTATCAATGAAATAGTGGTTTGTTGCATAATCATATGGATGAAAATCAAATTGTTTTTCAGTTTGACCTCCCGTTAAAGCAACTTCTTTCATTTGTCCTTTTTTTTGTGAAGCAAGTGTATAGAGTTTTAATGGACCAAGTTGCATTTCTGATTTAATTCCAAAAAGTGCTTGACTACTTCCAAAAAATCTTGGTGCTTGCATTGAAACATTTCCTGCTTCAACTGATTTGACAATTTCATCGTCATATCCTGTATACTTTAATTTCAACTGGTTTTCATACTCAAATGTTCTTTGTGTGTTCCAATCAGCAAGTAGATTTAATTTATCTCCAATAGTTCCACTCACATTTACTTGAACTTCTTGTTTGAAGTTTGGTTCTGTGGATTGTTGTTCTCTTGGATTGATGGAAACTTGATCTGATTTTTGGCTTCTAAAACCTGCTTGAATATCAATTGCTCCTCCAACTCTAAGATTTATTTTTGGAGGTCCAAATATGCTAAAAATTGGATTTGATGGAATTGGAATATCAATGTTTGTAATGGTTGAAAAAAGAGAACCAATTGCATCTTTTCCAAAGTTTTTGAATTTATAAAAATGGATACTATCTTTCCAAAGTTTTCTTTGTTCAAATTCATTTCTCAATCTTATATATTCATCAAGTGAAAGCGAGTATGGAAAACGTATATCTTCATTGTACCATTTTTCATTTACAAAAATTTTATTTTCTGTTGAATCTAACGCAACATTGTTTGAATAAGCAGGATGATTTATAGAAAATAAAAATGGATGTAATTTTTTTTGAAATAAATTTGCAAATTGGTTTTGTGATTTTGTGAAGTTCCACTGTTTAATTCTTTCGGAAGAATCGTTTTCAACTACATAAGTTGTGTCTTTAAAAAACCCTTGTGCAACACTATCAATTATTGGAGAAGTTGTAATTTCTATGTTTGCAAATTTTGTAGAATCAAAAGTTGCTTTTTCTTTTTTTGGAGTTTTTGTTTGGGTAGAATCAGTTATTTCAGTTTCTTTTTTTTCTTCATCTAAAATTTCGGTTTCGTCAAATATATTTTTTTGTGGAGGAGAAATTTTTTCTTCTGAAATTTGAGAAGAATCTATTTTTTTTTTTTCTTCAATTTTAGTTTGTAAAATTGTTGCAATTGTATCTTGTTTGATTTCTTTTTTATGAGGAAAAAATTTTTCTTCAGTTTTAATTGTATCAATTTTTTCAATTTGTTTAGAAATTATTTTGGAAGAATCTATTTTTTCTTCAGAAATTTTTGTTGAATCGATTCTAATTTGAGAAGTTGATTTTTCTTTTATTATTTTTTTAGAATGCTCAATTAAATTATCTATTTTAACATTGTGAAAAATTTTTTCAACATTTATAGATTGCCCAATTTTAAGTTTGTTTATATTGTAAATTCCATATTGAGAAGATTTTTTTTTTATCTTTTCAATTGTATTTGCAATGACATTATTTTGTTGTCGTTTGGAAAGTGAATTGAAATCATCGTAATTTTTTTTTGTTTCACTTTTCAAAATAAACCACAAAGTCATTCCTTTTTTTGTTTTTACAAAATTATTTTTTTCAGTTTGAGAAGAAGTGGAGTTTGCTAAAAACAAAAAAATAATTATACTCCACAAATTATATCTAAGAGTCGAACAAAAAAGTTTTTTAAATGAAAATGTCAATAAGTTTCTTCGCAACTTGTATAAATAAACGTTGGGGTTTTTCAAAATATACAATACTAAAATAAAAATGTAAAAATTAAGTTGCGATAGTTTTTTGGTTTGTTTTGAACAAAAATTTTTCAAAGTTAAAAAAAAAAATGTAATTTCAA
>SXSO01000061.1 GCA_005792205.1 Bacteroidota bacterium
AACCATACGGACGGCTTTACTATTGCATATAGAACACTCAGTGTATTCTGTATTATTATCTATGTATCTCTCTTCGACGTGGTCGCAAGCGGTACACTTAAAATCAAGCATTATCCGCATTTTGTAATTCCCATTGAAATTGGAGACACAATTAGTTTTTTAGATGACAAAATTAGAACTGCAATTTCTCGTCTTTGGACATTAAATATTTTTTCTGATATACAGATTCAAATTGAAAACCAAGTTGAAAATCAAATTTATCTTCTTCTAAAAGTCAAAGAAAATCCACGATTGAAACAAGTTGTTGTTTTTGGCGAAGACGAAATTGATGAAGATGAAGTTTTTAAAAAAATTTCTTTGAAAGAAAAATCTGCATTAAATCATTCAGAGATTCGTACGTTTATTAGAGAAATAAAAAAAATGTATGATGAAAAAGGATTTCTTTCTGCAAATATAAATTATGAGTTTAAAAATTTTGACAGTTTGAACAACTGTGATTTAGAAATTACAATTAACGAAGGAAACGAAATCTATATAAAAGAAATTGAGTTTGAAGGAAACTTAAAATTTAGCAATGAACAACTTCAAAATGAATTTTCTGAAATACACAAATCTATTTGGTGGAAATTTTGGCAAAGTGCAAAGTTTGATAAGAAAAAATATGATGAAGATAAAAATCTGCTCAATTCTTTTTATAAAAAAAATGGATATAGAGATTTTCAAATTTTAAACGACACAATTGATTATGTTGAAAATAATGAGGCAATTATTTTGCGATTGAATTTATATGAAGGTTCGCAATATAAAATTAGAAATATTTTTTTTGAAGGAAATGTTATTTACAGTTCTAATTTATTGAGTGATAAACTTGGTTTCCAAAAAGGAGATATGTTTGATGAAGAAAAATTTGAGCAAAATCTTCGTGGAAATCAAGATCAAACTGATATTGCATCACTTTATCTTGACAACGGATATTTGACGTTTAATGCAGAATCTGAATTTAAAACTATTGCAAATGATTCGCTTGATATAACAATAAAAATTTTTGAAAGAAACCAATATGTAGTTGGAAATGTGGAGATTTTAGGAAACACAAAAACTTATGATTATGTAATTCGTCGCGAACTTTATACACTTCCAAAAGATAAATTTAATCGTGCTTTGATGATAAGAAGTATTCGTCAATTATCTCAGTTGAATTATTTTAATCCTGAAAAAATAAAACCCGATTATCAAATTATAGATGATAAAACTGTAAACCTCGTATATGAATTGGAAGAAAAATCAAGTGATAATGTGAATGCATCTATTGGTTATAGTGAAGCATTTGGAGCAACTGGTGCAGTAGGATTTACAATAAATAATTTTTCAATTGCAGATCCATTTGGTGGAGGTGGAGGACAAATCTTAAATTTTGAATGGCAATTTGGAGAAGGTTCTCGGTTTAGAACGTTTTCTCTTAATTTCACAGAACCGTGGCTTTATAATACACCTACAACAGTTGGATTTAGTGTATTTGATACTCGTCAGTTTTATTATTTTGATTTGAGACAAACAGGAATTTCAGCACGAGTTGGTCGTAGATTAAAATGGCCCGATGATTTTTTTCGTGGAGATTGGAGCGTTCGTTTTCAACAAAACAATGTGATAAATGGTTCAGGACTTTATATTGAAGGAGAAAATAAACAACTTACACTTTCTCAAACCATTTCAAGAAATAGTACTGATAATCCGATCTTTCCTTCGTTTGGTTCAAGTGTTGTAATTTCTTCAGAAATTTCAGGAGGAAAATTTTTACCGGGTGATGTAAATTTTTACAAGATAAATTTTTCAACAGAAAAATTTATTCCTATTTTTAACTCAAATAGATTTGTATTTTATTCTTCTACACATTTTGGTTTTTTAGAAGGATTGGGAACTCAACCAAAAATTCCACCAATTGAGTTTTTTTATATGGGAGGAACTGGTGTTGGATATTTTGCTACAACACCGTTGAGAGGATATGATGATAGAAGTATTGGTCCCATTGAAGGAAATCAAGTTAAAGGTGGAAAAGTTTTTTTAAAAAATACATTTGAGTTTAGATTTTCTGTTTCTTTAAATCCAATGCCAATTTATTTACTTGCGTTTGCTGATGCGGGAAATGTGTGGAGTGATAAAAAAAATGTGGATATACTTAATTTAAAACGTTCAGCAGGAGTTGGTGCAAGGTTGTTAATAAATCCAATTGGAATGGTGGGTTTTGATTATGGTTATGGATTTGATGATGGATTTCCATATAATGGGAAACCAGAAGGATGGAAATTTCATTTTGTTTTTGGTCGTGGATTTTAATTTATTTAGCAAAAAATTTTTATTAACTAAAATACTATAATGTTCTATGAAAAAAATATTTTTTCTTTTTGCATTCATATATGCAAATTTATTATTTGCTCAAACTCAAAAAATTGGTTTTGTAAGTTCAGCAAAAATTCTTGATGAACTTCCTGAAACAAAGGGAGCAGAAGAAAAACTCAATCAACTTAGTCAACTATGGCAAAATGAGATGGATGAAATTAGCCAAGAATATCAAACTAAACTTGAAGATTATCAAAAACAACAGTCAATGTTAAATGACGAAACAAAAAAACAAAAAGAGCAAGAACTCATGACACTTCAAGAAGCATATCAAAAAATTCGTCAAGATAAATTTTCAAATGGAGGAGAACTTGATCAAGAAAAAGAAAAACTTTTAAACCCTATAAAAGAAAAAATTTTAAATGCTATAAAATCAGTTGCCAAAGAACAAGGAATGAGTTTTGTTTTTGATAAAAACGATCAAGTAAATTTTTTGCTTTACGGAGACGATACATATGATATCACATACGATGTAATTAGCAAACTCAAAAAATCTAAATAAATTTTTTTATGAAAAATTTTTTTTTTCTCAATATAGTTTTTCTTTTTTCTTTTGCATCTATAAATTCACAAACAAAAGTTGGTTACATAAATTTAAAAGCAATTATGGAACAACTTCCCGAAGCTCAAGATGCACAAAAACAGTTTGATGCAATCTCTCAACAAATGCAGGATTCTCTTCGTGAAATGCAAATGAATTGGCAAAATAAATATGAGGAATACGATAGACAAAAACTCATTATGACTGAAGAACAAAGAATAGAGATTGAAAGAGAACTTTCTGAACTTGAAAAAATAATTTCAACTTATCGTAACCAAAAGTTTTCTCCTAATGGCGAACTTTACTCGAAACAAAATGAGTTGATGAAACCAATTCAAAATAAAATTTTCAAAGTTCTAAAAGAAATTGCAGAAGAAGATAATTACGACTATATTTTTGATAAGAGTGGAGAAATTTTATTACTTTACACTCGTGAAAAATATGATTTAACTGAAGAAGTTTTAAAACGAATGATCAACTATAAAAAAGAATGATAACTGCTAATGAAATTGCGAAAAAAATTAGTGGTGAAGTTGTTGGTGATGGTAAAATAGTTATTCATAATGTTGCAAAAATTGAAGAAAGCAAAGAAGGAGAAATTACATTTCTTGCAAATCCAAAATACGAAAAATTTTTATATACGACATTAGCATCGGTAATAATTGTAGATAAAAATTTTCCAACTCAAATTTTTTTAAACAAAACATTTGTCAAAGTTTCAAATCCGTATAAATCAATTGCTGAAGTTTTAGAAATTTTTTCTCAAAACAAAAAAGAAAATTTTGAAATTCATTCTACTGCAATTATAGGAGAATATTCTATTGTCAAAGAAAATGTTTCAATTGCTCCATTTGTTGTTATTGGAAAAAACTGTGTGATTGAAAGTGAGGTTATTATCAACAGCGGAGCTGTGATTGGAGATAATGTTTCTATCAATTCTAATACGATAATTTATTCAAATGTTTCAATTTATGATTCTACAGAGATTGGAAAAAATTGTATCATCCATAGTGGAGTTGTAATTGGAAGTGATGGTTTTGGATTTACAAATGAAAATGGAAATATAAAAAAAGTTCCACAAGTTGGAAAAGTCATAATTGAAGATGATGTGGAAATTGGAGCAAACACAACAATTGATCGTGCAACAATGGGAGTAACACGTGTAAAATATGGAACAAAGTTGGATAATTTGATACAAGTTGCTCACAATGTTGTGATTGGAAAAAATACTGTAATTGCTGCTCAAAGTGGAATTTCTGGAAGCACAAAAATTGGAGATAATTGTGTGATTGGAGGACAAGTTGGATTTGGTGGTCATATTGAAATTGCAAATCAAACAAAAATTGGAGCACAATCTGGTGTTACGAAATCCATAATAGAAAGTGGAAAAACATATTCTGGATATCCCGCAAAAGAACATCGCAAAGAGCTTAAACTTGAAGCACTTATAAAAAAACTTCCTGAACTTTTTTTGGAAATTGAAAATTTGAAAAAAAAATTGAACGAAAAAATATGATAATTCATCAAAATACAATTAAAAGTCAAGTAACTATTTCTGGAATTGGACTTCACACGGGAGTTGTTTGTACAATGGTTTTGAAACCAGCTCCAGATAATTATGGAATTCGTTTTAGAAGAGTTGATCTGGAAAATTCTCCTGAAATTCCAGCTCTTGTAGATTATGTTGTGGACATCTCTCGTGGAACTACAATTGCTTTAAATGACGCAAAAGTTTATACAATTGAACATATTTTATCTGCAATTATTGGTCTTCAAATTGATA
>SXSO01000062.1 GCA_005792205.1 Bacteroidota bacterium
ATGAACTGGTTTAAATCCATCTCTTACATCAGGAAGAGCTCTTGCAACAATTGTACTCATTGCATAATCAATGTAAGATGATTTCATTTCTGTTTCTATATCTACGGGAATTATTTTTTCTGAAATAGTTGCCATTATATTTTTGTTTTTTTAGTTATCTATTTTGTTCTGCAATATCAATTTTATTTTTCCAGTTTATATCATAAACTTCACCTTTTGCACTTGAATGTACAAGTTTCCAACTATTAATGTCGAACTCATCCACAAAATAAAACATCACACCACCTTGAATTGAATTGTATATCCAAATTTGATAAGGGCAAATAAATTGCATATTTGAACGAATAAGCATTTCATCAGGATTTCCATATGTGATATAAATTTTTCCTCTATCAGTTGTGTAACCAAGTTTTGGAAATTTTGATTTCAATCCAAAAGAAAACTTTTTATTTGCATAATCAATTCTTTCAAAATAATTTTTTTTTAAGTTACTTCCATTTTGTTCATAATTATTCCAAAAATTATTTATGAAATTTTTTTTTGAATTTATTTCAGTTAAGTTGGAATATGTTTTTTTTTGTTCAGAAGTTGTTATATATCTCATTTGTGAAAAAACTTCGTCTATTTCTTTTTCATTAAACATTTGATAATCAACAACTATTTGAAATTTTTCTAATTGAGTTGTATCTATTTCAATTTTGGAATTATATACAAAAAATTTTTTTTTTGTAGAAGCGATTTCAAGTGAATCAATAAGCAAAATAAAGTTGAAAAAATAAGTTCCACGTTGTAATGTTGAAATATCAATATTTCCAATATCGAGTGTATTTGTAGAATTAAATTTTTTATTTGTTTCGAATGAAGTTGTTGTTTTGCCTAAAAAATTTTCTATAGATGTTATAGTTTTATATACGTTTGAAGGTTGCAAATTGTAGATTTCTATGTAGTAATAAAAATTTGATAAATTTTCTCCAAACAAATTTGTTGGATTTGGTGTGACAATGTATGAGTTTTTATAGAATTGAGAATTTTTTTCTTCATCAATTTTAATTTTTGAAATATTTACAGAAGTTTGAATTTCGCTCAATTCAGTTTTATTTGAAAATTTTGGAACTGAAAAATCATATTTTATAAATGAATTTTCAGTTCTATTTAAGTCAATCGCATTTAATTGAATGAAATAATTTCCACTTTGTAATTTGAAACCACAAATTTCCACAATTGAATTATCATCCATAAATTGATTTTGTAATGTGTTTTGTAAAATCCAGTTTTTATTTTCAACTAAATTAGTGTCAGAAAAAATTGATAATTCCATTTGAATAGATGCGACAAAATTTTCATTTGTCAAAATATATTTTAGTGAATTATTTGGAATTGAAATATAAAATTCTGTATAAGACAAATTTTCGTCGTACTTAAAAGAAGTATTATCAATACTAATATTTAGATTATTTTGAGAAAAAGTTTTTAGATAAAATAATGTTAGATATAAAAAAAAACTTTTCACTATTCTCCAATAATTTTTACAACCACTCTTTTTTTTCTTTGACCATCAAATTCAGCATAAAAAATTTGTTCCCACGGGCCTAAATCAAGTTTTCCTTTTGTAATTGGAAGAATAACTTGATGGTGTAAAATAGTTCTTTTTAAATGAGCATCAGCATTATCTTCTCCCGTTCTATGATGACTATAATTTTTTTTTGATGGTGCAATATTTTCTAACCATTCTACTACGTCTTGTTTCAAACCTTCTTCTTCGTCATTTACCCAAATAGCAGCAGTTATATGCATTGCGGAAACCAAACAAAATCCTTCCTGAACATTTGAAATATTTACAATCTTTTCAATGTTTTGAGTAATATTTACAAATTCTTTTCGTTGTTTTGTATTGAAAAAAAGATATTCAGTGTGTGATTTCATTGAAAAAAAACTTGGAAAAAATACAAAAAAAAAACGAGTTTTTAGAGTGGATGTTCAAACGATAGGTAAAGAAAAATATTTTTTTCACTATCATGTTTTTTAATTTCAAATGGAAGTGAAAAACCTGAAACAATTTGCAAATTTTCGAAGTCAAATGCATATCTAATTCCAGGATTTAAAGTAAATTGTTTTTCTGAAGAAGAGAAAAGTATTTCGCAAAGTAGGTTTAGATTTTTATTTAGTATAAAAATTTTACTTGCTCCAATAAAATATTCAAGATTTGATTTTTGGAAATGAGTAAAACCAAAATTGAAATGATTTACAAAGTAATTTGAAAATTTTTTACTAATTGGAAGATTTATTTCATAACCAAATTTAAGTTCATTTTTTTTGATAGAAATTCTTGGTGCAATTGCAAAATCATCATCATCTATAATTTGCAATCTATAATTGATACTTTCAATATCAAATTTTTGATTCTCATTTAAAGAAATTATATAACTAAATTGATGTGTCTTTGAAAAAATTGGCCACTCTTGAGTGAATGAATAGTAACTATTTTGATTATTGAACTTGTAATTAGAAATGTGTTGCACGATATTATTTTCTTGATTATATGCTTCTTCAATCAAGAAAGAATTATCTTCAATCACTTTTTCAAATTCTTGTGCGAATCCATTAAATGAAAAGAGAATAAGTAAGAAAAATAGATTTTTTTTCATTAAAAAGTTCCTCCAAATGTTTTGTAAAGTAGTAAAATATTTAATGCAATAATAATTATTGCACAAACAATTGTAAGTAAAGTTGTGAATTTTTTGTTTTTTAGTTCTCCCATTAGATTTTCACTTTTAGTGAATAAAATCAATGGAATTATGGCAAATGGAAGTTGAAAACTCAATATAACTTGACTGATTACAAGTAAGTTAAGTGGATTTATGTTTAAATAAATTGCTACAATTGCAGGAACTATTACAATCATTCTCATAATCAATCTTCTTAACCACGGACGAATTTTTATTTCCAAAAATCCTTCCATAACAATTTGTCCCGCAAGAGTTCCTGTTACTGAAGATGAAATTCCAGAAGCAAGAAGTGCAACTGCAAAAATAACGGATGAATATGAACCAAATAATATTTCTAAAGTTTTATGTGCGTCTTCAATTGAAACAATTTCTAACTGTCGTGAAAAAAATGCTCCAGCAGACATAATCAAAATTGCAGAATTTACAAACCACGCGCCATTTAATGCAATAACAGAATCTATAACTGAAAATTTAAAAATCTTTTTCTTTTCATGTGTAGTTTCGTTTCCATTTAATCTTGTTTGAATAAGTTGTGAATGCAAATATAAATTATGAGGCATAACAGTTGCTCCTAAAATTCCAATCGCAATTAAAAGACTATCAGGTGAGAGTTTTGGAATAAAAACATTTTTAGGAATTTCGCTCCAATTTGGTTGCACAATTCCTAATTCAACAACATAACAAAGTCCAATTGTAGCAACAAATGCAATAATAATATATTCTAAAGGACGGAATCCATATCGTTGTAAAGTCAAAATCAAAATTACATCAAGTGAAGTAATTAAAACGGCAGTGAACATATCTATATTAAAGAGCAAATAAATTCCCAAAGCGGATCCAAGAAATTCTGCTAAATCTGTTGCAATCATTGCAAGTTCTGCTGTTATCCAAAGAGAAAAACTTGCAGGTCTTGAAAAATTTTTTCTACAATTTTGAGCTAAATCTTTTCCAGTTGCAATTCCAAGTTTTACAGAAAGTGATTGTAGAAGAATTGCCATCATATTACTTAAAAAAATCACAAATAAAAGTGAGTAA
>SXSO01000063.1 GCA_005792205.1 Bacteroidota bacterium
GGATGAACTTATTTTTTGAGCCGTTTCTATTATTTCATCAATTGGTTTTAAAGATTTTTTTGCAATTATATATCCTATTAAAATTGAAATTAAAACTGAAATTGGTGCCGAAAATTTGAAAACTAAAAATAAATTATTTAAAATACTTTCAAGTTCTTCCAAAGGATATGCAACCCAAATTGTTCCATATTTGGTTTGTAAAAATGCTAATCTAATTTCATCTAAATTATGTTTATATGTTGTCAGAATTATTCCCGTATCATTTGTGGAAGGGATAAAAAGTGAATCATCAATTTGTATATTTTCTGAAATGAAAACAATTTTATTTTTTTTATTCACAACCTTTATCATAGTTTTTTTTGGACTTCGTATAGCGTGTTCATACATTTGATACCAAATGCTATCTTTTGTTTCGTCAATCGTTTCCAATCTAATTTTAGGTTTTTTGTTTTTGAGATTTTCTTTTTGAGGAGTTTTTTTCTTTTTTATTTCTTTGTTTTCTAAAAATTTTTGAAGCCAATTAATTTCATTTTTCAAAGTTAAATCAAGTGATGAGGCAAGAGTGGACTTAAGATAAAAATAAGTTACACTTCCGACTAAAAAGAGAATAAATACTAATGCAAAAGTGTACCAAAAAGTTAATTTAGTTCGAATGGAAAAGTTGAGTTTCAAAATTTACTCGTCCGATTTTATTCTATATCCAATTCCACGAATTGGTTCTATAAATCGTTTGGGAAAACCATAATCAATTTTTTGTCTTAAATGATTTATATATACATCAATTATATTTGTTCCCGTATCAAAATTGTAATTCCAAATGTGTTCAGCAATTGTAGTTCTTGAGCAAATTTTGTTTTTGTTTTTCATAAGAAATTCCAATAATTGATATTCTTTCACCGTAAGATCAATTTCTTTATCCCCTCTTTTCGCTTTATGAGTTATCATATTAAGTTCCAAATCTTCAATCTTTAAAATTACAGATTTTTCTTCACCAGTTCTTCTAATAAGAGATCTCACTCTTGCTAAAAGTTCCTCTACTGCAAATGGTTTTGTGATATAGTCATCAGCTCCACTATCAAGTCCTGCAACTCTTTCTTCAACAGCAGTTTTGGCAGTTACCACAAGTATTGGAGTTGAGATTTTTTTATCTCTTAAATCTTTTAAAATCGAATATCCATCTTTTCTTGGCAAAGCAATATCTAAAACAATTAAATCATATCCTTCTTTTTGTGCAAATAGATATCCTGTTGCACCATCATATGCAACATCAACTTCATAAGATTGAGATTCCAACTCTTTCTTAATAATGTTTGCAATTTTTTTTTCATCTTCTATAACTAATACACGCACATTGACCTCGTTTTTTATATTAAAAAATTTTCAAAAATTACTTTTTTTTTCAAATTTACAACTCCAACATTTTTTGTGTTGTATTGATTACAAAAATTGATAAATTTAGCCTTAAAAATGAAAAAAATTTTACTCATATTTTTTATATTTCCAACTCTTACTTTTTCACGGCAAAAAGTTGCAGTAGTTTTAAGTGGAGGAGGAGCAAGAAGTATTTCACAAATTGGGGTTTTAAAAGTTTTGGAAGAAAATAAAATTCCAATTGATATGATCCTTGGAAATAGTATGGGAAGTATAATTGGTGGTTTGTATTGTGCGGGATATTCTTTGGCAGAAATTGAAAGTATTGCAACACATACAGATTGGGAAAAACTTCTTTCCATTTCAAATGAAATAGAAAGAAGTTCTCTTTTTGTTTCTCAAAAAGAAACTGAAGAAGAAGGGTTTTTGCTTTTTCGTTTTGATGGATTAAAACCAATTTTTCCAAAATCAATTTCAAAAGGAAATAAGTTTACTAATTTTTTAAATCAACTTGTTTTTAATTCACCATATTATCCCGAAACAAATTTTGATAAACTCAAAATATCATTTCGAGCAATTTCAACCGACTTAATAAGTGGAAATAAAGTTATATTTTCAAATGGTTCTCTTATAGAGGCAATGAGATCAAGTGCATCAGTTCCGCTTTTGTTTTCTGCATTTAAAAAAGATTCTATGCTTTTGCTTGATGGCGGATTTCTTTCTAATATTCCGACTGATATTGCAAAAAACGAATCTTGTGATGTGATTATTGCAATAAATACAACAAGTAATTTGAGAACTGAAAATCAAATGAACGCACCGTGGGAATATGCAGATCAAATGATAAATGTTATGCAATTGAAGACAAACCAAAGTGAAATTCAAAATGCAAATGTTCTGATAACACCAGAACTTGGAAATATTTTGTCATCAGATTTTTCGCAAATTCCACTTTTAATTGAAGAAGGAAAAAAAACTGCAAATTTGCAGTTGCATAAAATTTTATCTTTAGTTAAACAAGAAAATAATACAACATTACAAAGTCAAAAAATAAATTCATTTCAGTTTCATAACAATTTTTTTAAAAATGAAATTTTTGAAAAACAACTACAGAATTTTGTTGAAAAAAATTATTTTGAAGAAGAAAAAAATATTAAAGAAACAATTGCTAAACATATAAAACAAAACGATTTATTGGCAAAAATTGATACGATTTATTGTGATGCAAATGGAAATGTGAATGTAAAAATTTTAGAAGGAAAAATTTTTGAAATAAAAATAAATGGTCTGAAAAATATAAATGAATTTTCTGTTTTAAGAGAACTAAAATTTCAAGTTGGGGATATTTTGACAAATGAAAATCTACACAAATCACTGCAAAACTTAAATGCTACTTCTTTTTTTGAACAAATTTATATTGATGTTTTTTTAGTTGAAAAAAAATATATTCTCAATATAAATGTAGTAGAAAGTGAAAGCGAAAGTTTGATTTCCGGATTTAAAATTGATAATGAAAGAAATTTTCAAATACTATTGAATTTTAAACTTCAAAATATTTTTAATACAGATGGAGATTTAAATTTTAAAACTTTTGGTGGAAATAGAAATCAATCTTTGAGTATAAATTATATTCAAAATAGAATTTGGAAGAGTTATTTTACATTTGATGCAAAATTATATTTTAATAATGAGAATTTTTATTATTACAAAACTGATGAGAATGATTATAAATTTGACGATGAATATTTTGTTCAAAA
>SXSO01000064.1 GCA_005792205.1 Bacteroidota bacterium
GAAAATGCTTTATCAAAAAAATTTTGGAAAAGAGATAAAGCAATGTTAGAAGTTTTATATGCAACAGGAATTAGAGTTTCTGAATTAATAAATTTAAAAATCAACTATATTTTCTTCGATGAAGGTTTTGTAAAAGTTTTTGGAAAAGGTTCAAAAGAACGATTTGTTCCAATTGGAAAAATTGCTTTGAAAGAAATAAAAAATTATTTGGAATTACGAAAAAATATTGCAAAAGAAACGTCTTCCAATATTTTATTTTTAAATAAAAACGGAAATAAATTTTCACGAATGGGTGTTTTAAATATTATAAATCATTATAGTTTGATAGCAATAAATAAAAAAATTCATCCTCATATTTTTCGTCATTCATTTGCAACTCACTTGCTTGAAGGTGGAGCAAACTTGCAAATTGTTCAAGAATTACTTGGACATTCAAACATATCTACAACTCAAATCTATACACATATTGATAGAGAATTTTTAAAAGAAGTTCACAAAAGTTTTCATCCAAGAGCATAAAATGAAAAAAGAATACATATTATTTAATAAACCGTTTGGTGTTATTTCTCAATTTACAACTCAAGAAAACAAAATCACACTCAAAAATTTTGGATTTCCAAAAAACTTTTATTCAGTTGGAAGATTGGATGAAAAAAGTGAAGGGCTTTTGCTTTTGACAAATGATGGATTATTACATCACAAACTCATCAATCCAAAATTTGAACACAAAAAAATTTATTTGTGTCAAGTAGAAAATATTCCAAATGAAATTGATTTAGAAAAACTCCGAAAAGGAATTATCATTGATGGAAAAAAAACACTTCCCGCAAAAGTAGAATTATTAAGTGAAACACCGAATATTTTTCCACGTTCAAAAGAGATTAGATTTAGAAAAAATATTCCAACATCTTGGTTAAAAATTATTTTAAAAGAAGGAAAAAATAGACAAATCAGAAAAATGACAGCAAAAATAAATTGTCCAACTCTTCGTCTTATTAGAATTGAAATTTTATTTTTATCAATTGAAAATTTAGCAATTGGAAAGTGGAGATATTTAACAAATGAGGAAGTTTTAAAGCTGAAAAAGGATTTAAGCATTTAGTCATAAAAAAACAATATATTTCACGTAAATTTTTGTGGGAGTAATTCAGTGGTAGAATGTAAGCTTCCCAAGCTTAACGTCGCGGGTTCAAGTCCCGTCTCCCACTCTTACAAAAATAAAATTATTGGATGCTTAGCTCAGTTGGTTCAGAGCGTCGCCTTTACACGGCGAAGGTCGAAGGTTCGAATCCCTCAGCATCTACAAAATAAAAAAAATGAGAATATCTACTCTAATCAACAAGTTTTTATTCATAGTATGTTGGTTTCATTTTTTTTTAATAGTAACATAAAATAAAAATATGTATATAGCAAATCGTGTATCAAATCTTGGAACAGAAGGTGCTTTTGAAGTTTTAGCAAAAGCAAAAATGTTAGAAGCACAAGGAAAAAGTATTATTCATTTAGAAATTGGCGAACCAGATTTCGACACTCCAAAATATATCAGAGATGCTGCAAAAAAAGCATTAGACGATGGTTTCACTCATTATCTTCCATCTGCAGGATATATGCCTCTAAGAGAAGCAATTGCAAATCATTATAGCAAAACAAGAAACATTGAGTTTTCTCCCGAAGAAGTTGTTGTAACTCCTGGAGCAAAACCAATTTTAAATTTTGTAATGAATGCAAGTATCAATGAAGGCGATGAAGTAATTTATCCAAATCCTGCTTATCCAATTTATGAATCTCTCATAAATTTTGTTGGAGGAGTTTCAGTTCCATATGTTTTGAGAGAAGAAAATGGATTTCGTTTTGATATAAATGAAGTAAGTTCTCTAATTACAAAAAAAACAAAAATGATTATCATAAATTCTCCTCACAATCCAACAGGAGGAGTTTTAACAGAAGATGATTTGCAAAAACTTGCTGAACTTTGTATAAAAAATAATTTGATGCTTTTTACCGATGAAATATATGATAGAATAATTTATGATGGACATAAATATAAAAGCATCGTTACAATTCCTGGAATGAAAGAGCGGACAATTATTTTAAATGGGTTTTCTAAAACATATGCAATGACGGGATGGAGATTGGGATATGGAATTATGCCAAAAGAATATGCAAAGTTAATCGCGAAAATGCAAATCAATGCTACTTCTCATGCAACTACATTTGCACAAGTTGCTGGTGCAATTGGATTAAACGGAAATCAAGATGATGTTGAAAAAATGCGAGAAAAGTTTGAACAAAAACGAAACATAATTGTAGATGGATTAAATTCTATAAAAGGAATTAAATGTCATAAACCACTTGGAGCATTTTATGTTTTTCCAAATATAAAATCAACTGGAAAAAGTTCTCAAGAAATTGCTGATATATTAATGAATGATGCTGGTGTTGCATCTCTTCCGGGAACTGCGTTTGGAAAATATGGCGAAGGCTATATTAGATTTTCTTATGCTAATTCAATTGAAAATTTGGAAGAAGCATTAAGACGAGTGGAAAAAATTTTCAGAAACTTTTGATTTAGATTTAAGAGATTTTATCTAACTTATCAACAAGTTTTAAAAGAAATTCTCTAACTTCTTTGAGTGTTTTTTTTAGTTTTTCATCTTCAGTTTTTTTTATTTCATCAACTAAATCAAATTGAGTATCTAAAGTATTTATATTACTCAGTTTTTTTTTTGCTCCTTCAATTGTATAACGTTCTTCGTATAAAAGTTTTTTTATTTCTAATATAAATCTAACTTCATGATTTGTATAAACTCTTCTTCCAACTCTATTTTTTAAAGGATGAAGCTGCTTGAACTCTTTTTCCCAATATCTCAAAACATATTGTTCAATACTTGTGATTTTACTTACTTCTGTTATTGTGTAATTTAATTTTTTAGTAACAAGTGATTTCATTTAAAAGTTTTTTTATACTTTTTTATTTTTAGATTTGAAATAGTGATAATAAAAAAAACTTTCACCAATTGTCAATAACATTAGAGAAA
>SXSO01000002.1 GCA_005792205.1 Bacteroidota bacterium
CAAGTGGAATGTAAACAAGTTGATTTTTTTCACCTTTGGTTTTTATCAATGGTTGAGTTTCAGAATATCGCAACATTTCTCTTCCATAAAATTCAAGAAAATCAATTGTTTCGCAAGTATCACCATCTGCTTCAATCCAACTTTTTCCAACTTCTGAAATTAAAAGTGCATTGAATTCAAATCTACGGCGACGAATTACTTTTGCTGCATTAAAAAGATATTCAGCTCTTTTTTTAGAAGAAACGTTTTTCCACGTTTCAAATGTTTTTAAAGCAACATTTATTGATTCATTTGCTAATTGAGCATCACTTTTTTGAAAAACTCCAATCATTTCATTTACATCAGATGGATTATATGATTTAAATTTTTCTTTTGTAAAAATTTTTTTTCCATCAACTATGATTGGATATTCTTTTCCAAATTTTTTTCTAACTTGGTTTATCGCATCAATTTGTTTTTTGCGATTTTTTTTATTTGCAAAATCTAAAAATGTTTCATTTTTAAATTGAGAAAGTGCCATTTTATTTTCCTTCCAATTCTTCTACAATTCTATTTGTCTTGTAAATATTTTTCATTGCTTCCATCATTCCTCCCGTATGAACTGAAACTGCACGATTTGCGGTTTCATCATACAAAAATCTTCCAACTAAACTTTCTATATTTCCATCAAAAATGAGTCCAACAATTTCACCTTCTTTGTTTACAACTGGAGATCCTGAATTTCCTCCAATTATATCACAAGTTGATACAAAATTAAGAGGTATTGTCATATTTATTTCGTTTTTGCTTTCTGCAATTTTATTTGGAAGCTCAAAATCGCCTTTATTATCAAAGTCAGCAGAATGCCCAAAAAGTCCGTAGTATGTAGTTTTGTAAGGAGCAATTGTTCCGTTATATGGATAACCTTTTACGCTTCCATATGCAAGACGAAGTGTAAATGTTGCATCTGGATATTTTGTTTTACCATAAACAGCAAATCTTGCTTTTCCAATTTTTTCTCCTGCTGATGTAACAATACTAGTTACATTTTCATCAAGCCAATTTGTATTTGCTCTAAAAATTGGTTCAAGTTTTCTCATCAAAATAATCATAGGATCATTTGAAATATTGACTGAGTTTTCTCCACCTTCCACAAGTTTTTTTCTAAATTCTACATTTCCAATTTGAGTTGAAGCAAGTTCTTTTGCAACTTCTGAAATTGATTTTCCTTCTAATATAGTTTGAAGAAATGGATTGTTATTTCCAAGTGTTTCTGATATTTCAGTCAAACGAGCAGCAATTGTAAATTCTTCTAAATCACTATAAATTGGTGCAGGTGATAGCATTCTAAATTTCAATGATTGAAGTTGTGATTCGTGAAAACCATCAAGTCGTTGTAAATCTTCTTTTTTTATTTCAGTTACATAACGAACAATTTGCAAAGATAAACCTGCATATTGTGAACCTGCAAACGAACTATAAAAAATTTCATTGAAACGAGTTGCATATGTTTTATATGCTGAGTCTATGCTATTCCATGCATTTCCATATTTTTGTAAAAATGCAGGATTTGAATTTACTAAACCTCTAAACTCATTTTCTTCATCTTGTTTATTTAAAACTATATTTTTATCCTTTAATCCATTGTATTCTCCCGTTAATGCTTTTTGAGAATTTTCCAATGAAAATATCATACTTTTTGCTCTTCTTGCATTTTCTGAATTTAAAGAAGAATATTTTTTTAAAGCATCAATTCTATATTTTAAATTTTTGAGACGAAGAGGATAAACATAATCTCTATTGAATTCCATTTGAGCCATTGTTTGCAAACGATTTGTTGAACCCGGATGACCACTCACAAATACAAGTTCATTTTCAGTTGCACCATTTGAATTCCATTTTAAATAGTTTTTTGTTTGAAATGGTTTGTTGTTTTCATAAACTCTAAAAATTGCCATATCCAAATCATATCTTGGAAAAGTAAAATTATCAGGATCACCACCAAAAAATGCAATTTGTTGTTCTGGAGCAAACACAAGACGAACATCAGTATATTTTTTGTAGCGATAAAGCCAATATTCTCCACCATTATACAAAGCTACTACATCACTTCTCAAACCAGTTTTTTCTGTACTTTCTTTTTCAGCTTTTGCAATTTCAGATTTTCTTGATTCAAGTGCTTCTTTTTCACTCATTTCATTTTTTACAGAAGATAAAATTCTTTCTGTAATATTCTCCATTTCAACTAATACATTGAGTTCCAAATCGGGACACTTTACTTCACCGTTTTCAGTTGATGCGTAAAATCCATTTTTTACATAATCATTTTTTTCAGAAGAAAGTTTTTGCAATTGTCCAAGTGCAACATGATGATTTGTAAGTACTAATCCATTTTTGCTAACGAATGAGCCACTTCCACCATCATTAAATCTAACGCTTGAAAGACGAATATGCTCCAACCATTCTTTTGTAGGTTCAAATCCATAGTTTTCTTTGAGTTGTTTCATTGGTGGATTGTCTAATGTCCACATTCCTTCATCTGCTTTTAAAATAGCAAATGAAAGTAACATTAAAAATAATATTTTGGTTTTTTTTGTCATTTTATTTTTTCTTTTAGTTATTAAATTATAAAAATCCATTCATTTGTTTTTTCTTTAAATAATCCACAACATCTTTTACTTCTTGTGAATTATCTTTTTTGCAAATTAAAACTGCATCATCAGTATTTACAATAATTAAATCATCTACTCCTATTATTGCTACAAGTTTATTTTCAGTTGAAACAACAAAATTGTTCTTTGAGTTCCTAATAATTACATTTCCATTTTTGTGATTGTTGTTTTCATCTTTTTGAGAGAGTCGCACAACTTCATCCCAACTTCCAACATCACTCCATCCAAAATCTCCACGAATAACATATACTTCATCTGATTTTTCCATCACTCCATAGTCAATTGAAATTGAACGAATATCTTTATATACATTTTCCAAATGAATATGAAAATCATTTTTAAAAATTTTTTCTTCAAGTTTTATCATTTCATTGTATAAATCTGGAACACAAGTTTTTATTTGTTGTAAAATTATTTCAACTTTCCATACAAACATTCCACTGTTCCAAAGAAAATCTCCACTCTTTAAAAATTCCTTTGCAACTTCAAGATTTGGTTTTTCTGCAAATGTTTTTACTTTGAAAACTTCGTTGATGTTATTTGAATCTTCTATAAATTGTATATAACCATATCCAGTTTCAGGATGAGTCGGATGAATTCCAATTGTAACTAAACTTTCAGAAGAATTTGCTGTTTCAATTGCAAGTTGTAAAGTTGAAATAAATTTTTCTTCGTTTAAAATCAAATGATCAGCAGGCAAAACAACCATCACAGAGTTTTCATCATATTGTTTCAAATACAAACTTGCAAGCATAATACAAGCAGAAGTATTTCTTCCAAATGGTTCTGCAATTATATTTTGTTTTGGAATATATGGAAGTTGAGTTTGAATTAAATCTTTTTGTAATTTATTTGTGACAATTAAAATATTTGAAACTGGAACAAGTTTTTCAATTCGTTTCACTGTGGATTGAATCATTGTTGTATCACCAAAAATTTTTAGAAGTTGTTTTGGAGTCTTTTCTCTACTCTTTGGCCAAAACCTTGCTCCAACACCTCCTGCCATAATTACAACATATGTATTTGCCATTTGATTTTTTAATTTAGATAAACTCTTGGAACTCGTTGTGAAATATTAGTTAAAATTTCATATGAAATTGTGTGTGAAATTTTTGCTAACTCTTCAATAGTAATTTCATCGTTTTGATTTTTTCCAATTAAAACCACATCATCACCTATATGAACATTAACACAATTTGTAACATCAACCATCATTTGATCCATACAAATTGTTCCAACAATTGGACATCTTTTTCCATTTATCAAAACATCTGCTTTGTTTGAAAGGGTTCTATAATATCCATCTCCATAACCAACAGGAATTGTAGCAATTTTTGAATTACGGTTTGTAAAAAATGTTCTTCCGTAACTTATGCTTGTATTTTTTTTAACTTCTTTAAGAAAAACAATTTTTGATTTAAATGATAAAATTGGAAAAATGTTTAAATTATTTTTAACAGTTTTTTTCTTATCAAGAATACCATAAAATATAATTCCGGGACGAATAAGATTGAAATGTGTTTCACTATTGAATAATGTAGCAGAACTATTTGCTATGTGTTTAAAAGGAATTTCAATTTTGAGTTTGTTAATTTCAATTAACATATAATTAAAATTTTGCAACTGAATATGCGCAAATGAATTTTTATTTTTTGAGTAAAAATCATCTGCAGTTGCAAAATGAGAAAAAATTCCAACTATTTCAAGGTTTTTTAAACGAGCAACTCTTTCCACAAACTCAACTCCGTGTTTAAAATTCACACCCAATCTTTCCATTCCCGTATCAATTTTCAAATGAATTCTTGCTTTTCGTTTTCCATTTTTTTGAACTTCATTATTTATTTTTTGTGCAAGTTCAAATGATGAAACTGTAATTTCAAAATCAAAAGCAAGAAATTTTTCTATTTGATCTCCAAGAACTCCTCCTAAAACAAGTATTGGAGAAATAATTCCATTTGTTCTCAATTGAATTCCTTCTTCTAAAAACCCAACTCCAAGATAATCAATTCCATTTTCAACCATTGATTTTGAAATCTCAACTAATCCACATCCATAAGCATTTGCTTTTACAATTCCCATTATTTTAGGTTTTGAATTCAGAAGTTTTTTAACTTCACTTATATTTATTTTCAGTTGTGTAAGATTTATTTCAGCACGAGTTGGTCGCATCAAAAAAAAATTTTGTAAATATAGAAAATGATATGAAATTATTCGTAACGAAGTGCTTCAATTGGATGCAAGTTTGCCGCTTTTTTTGCTGGATAAAATCCAAAAAAAATTCCAATCAACATTGCAAAAACCACAGAAATCAAAATTGAATCTGACGAAACTAAAATTGGCCATCCTGAAAATTTTGCAATTATATTTGAAGTAAAAATACCTAGTAAAATTCCAATTATTCCTCCTACAACTCCAATTGCTATTGCTTCAATTAAAAATTGTAAAAGAATATCAATTCGTTTTGCCCCAATTGCCATTCTAATACCAATTTCACGTGTTCTTTCAGTTACAGAAACAAGCATTATATTCATAATTCCAATTCCTCCAACAATAAGAGAAATTCCTGCAATGCTTCCTAAAAGCATTGTCATAATTTTAGAAATTGAAGATGAAGTTTCAGCAATTTCAGTTTGAGTGCGAATTGTAAAATCGTTGTCTTCTTCATCAGTTAATTTATGTCGTCTTCGTAAAAGTTCTGATATTTCATTTTGGGCAGCTAAAATTTTTTCTTTGCTTTTTGCAGAAGCTATAAACATCCAATTTTTTGTAACACCAAGTAGTCGTTTTTGAACAGTTGTAAAAGGGACAATAATGATATCATCTTGATCTTGTCCCATCATGTTTTGTCCTTTTTGATTTAAAATTCCAATCACTTTAAATGGAATTTTTTTTATACGAATTGTTTTTCCAATTGGAGATTCGTTTTGAAATAATTGATTTACAACCGTTTGACCAAGAATACAAACCTTTGTTGCAGCACGAACATCTTGTTCAAAAAAATATTCTCCTTCTGAAATTTGCCAATCTCTGATTTTAAAAAAATCCACATTAGTTCCTTGAATTGTAGTTCCCCAATTTACATTTCCAAATACAATTTGACCATTGTTTCTCAAAATTGGACTTATATATGAAATAGAATTGCATTCATTTTTTATAGCAACTGCATCTTCTTCAGTTAAACTTGGACTACTTCCTGCTCCTGCTGAAACCCCACCACGAGTTGTTGTTCCTGAAAAAACTAAAATTACATTTCTTCCAAGTGAATTTATTTGAGCATCAATTGACGCTTGTGCTCCATTTCCAATTCCCACCATCGCGATAACTGCAGCAACTCCAATAATGATACCAAGCATTGTAAGAAGCGAACGCATTTTATTTTTGAGCAACGCATCAAATGCAATAAAAAATATTTCTATAAATCTTATCATATTTTTTAAAATCCTCTTCTTCCTCCGCCTCCTGTCGTTCTTGGCATAAATGGATTTACTTGTGTTGTAGAGTTTTTTCCATTTTCTTCAATTCCAATAATTACAGAATCTCCATCTTTAAAATTTCCTTCAATTATTTCAACATAACGGTTATCACTTTTTCCTGTTTTTATGTAAATTGATTTGAGTTTGTTTTGAGAATCTAAAATCCAAACTTGTGAAAAAGAATTTCTTTTTTTTCTCGCACCTTTATTTTCATTTTTTTCTTATTCTACATTTTGAATAAAAGGAGGTTGAAATTTCAACACATTTTGATTAATTTTTAAAACATTTTCTTTTTTATCTATTATTATAGAAACAGTTGCCGTCATTCCCGGACGAAGTTTTAAGTCCTTATTTTTCACATCAATTACAACAACATATGTTACAACATTTTGAACAATAATTGGAGCAAGACGAACTTGTGTAACTTTGCCTTCAAACTCTTCATTTGGAAAAGCATCAACAGTAAAAGCTACAATTTGATTTTCTGATATTTGTCCAATATCTGCTTCATCTACATTTGCTTCAACTTGCATTATAGATAAATCATTTGCAATTGAAAAAAGCTTTGGAGATTGAAAACTTGCTGCAACAGTTTGTCCAATATCTACATCACGACTTATTACAATTCCATCAATTGGAGAACGAATTACTGAATATCTAAAATTTACTTTTGTTTTTTCATAAGCAGATTCAGATTGTTTAAGTTGAGCAATTGAAGTTTCGTAACTTGTACTTGCTGCATCATAATCAGATTGAGAAACTAAATTTTTATTATAGAGTTCAGAAATTCTATTCAAATTTCTTTTGGCTTCATTTACTTGTGCTTGAACTCTTTCCATATTTGCTTCTGCTTCTTTCAAAGATGCATACAAAAACGTAGAATCAATAATTGCAATTATTTCACCTTTCCTAACTTTGGAATTGAAGTCAGCAAATAATTTTGCGATCGTTCCAGAAACTTGACTTCCAACTTCAACTGTTTGTTTCGGATTTAAAGTTCCCGTTGCTCTAATTTGCAAAATAATATCTCCACGAATTACTTTATCAAATCTATATTTTATTTCATTTTCCTCTTTGTTAAAAAACGTGAAATACAAACTTGTAAGAGCAATGATTCCAATTGAGATAAAAATTATTTTTTTCATTTTATTTTAAAGTTCAATTAAAAAATTTCCGTTTTCCATAATTATATTTTTGTCAAAATAAACTGTTGGATTTTTTACAAGTACATCCAAATGACTTGCAACTCTCACACTTCCTCCCATTGATTTATTGTCCCCAAATGCAATATGAATCGTTCCCATAGATTTTTCATCTTCAATAATTTTTCCTGTAATAATTGCTTTGTCGTTTGTTCCAATTCCAAACTCTGCAACATTTTTTGCAGGAAGTCCAAATGGTTCAATGAGTGAAATAAATTTTTTTGCCTCTTCATCACCAATAATTTCAGTAGCAAAACCATTTTCTACTTTTATTGTAATTGGACTTTTGATAAGCCCAATTTGTGCAATTGAACCATCAACAACTATTTTTCCATTTGAAATATTTTCAAGTGGAGCAAGATATGCTTCACCAGTTGGGAGATTTCCACTTTCACCTTTGTTGTGGAAAATTCCTGAACTTGCAAAAGATTTTCTTCCATAAATTGGCATTGTGATATCAGTTCCAAGTTTTGAAGTAACACGAATAGAACTTGTTTGTTCCATCAATTTACAAAGTTTAAATGTTCGTTCATAAATTCTATTGTAATCAGCATTCATACAACGAATCATAATTTCTTCAGTAACTCCTGGAAGTGTTGCAACTCTACTTCCATTTTGACTTGCATTTCTTCTTGCATCAGTATGAGTTAAAGATTTAGATGTTGGACAAAAAATTACATCATATTTTAGCATCAATTCGCTCACTTCTTTTGGAGGTTCTTCACCGTTTGTTTTCATTTGAGGAATTTCAACCAATAAAATTTTCTCAGTTATTTTTTTTGAAGATTCATATAATGCATAAGCAATTGTACGAGAAAATTCATCTGTGATGATTAAAACACTTTCACTCTGTTTCAAATTCATACATTGTGAAACAGCAATATCTGATGCTGCAAAAAGTTCTTTAGACAAATTCATAATATTTTTTGTACCAAAAATCCGTAACGATTTTTTTTTTCTTGCAAAAATACAACATTTAATTTTTTTTGGATAATGATTTTTATAGAATTTTCAGAATTTGATAATATTTTTTTTGTTTCAAAAAATTCTTCTTCGTTTTGATTTACAATAAGTAAAAAACCGTTTATGTTTAACATACCAATTAGAATTTGGAAATATTTTAAAGGAACAAAGTTTTTTTTTAAAAGTCCCCACTTTAAATGCGTGTCATAAAAAAC
>SXSO01000007.1 GCA_005792205.1 Bacteroidota bacterium
AGTTGAATGTACTAAACCCGCAACTGAAGTTGCAAAAATAATAATTGCACAAGTAAATCCAAAAATGCCAAGAGTTCTTGGAGATTGTTTCATTCACATAAATAAAATTACACATTGTGTAGAATCTGATGTTGAATTGAAAGAACTTCCACAAATTACAAAAGATGTATCTCTAAAAGAAATTGAAGTATATCAAAAAATCGGGAAAAATATTGCAAATTTAATTGAAGATGGTTCTACACTTCAACTTGGAATTGGAGCAATTCCAGATGCTGTTTTATCTTATTTAGGAAATAAAAAACATTTGGGAATTCATTCGGAAATGTTTTCAGATGGAGTTGTAAAATTATTTGAAGAAGGTGTAATAACAAATGAGAAAAAAAACATTCACAACGGAAAAATAATTGCATCGTTTGTTTTGGGAACAAAACCACTATTTGATTTTATTCACAATAATCCATTTATAGAATTTCATCCGTCTCATTACACAAACGATCCATTTATCATTTCTAAAAATGACAATATGGTTGCGATAAATTCTGCAATTGAAGTAGATTTAACGGGACAAGTTTGTGCTGATTCAATTGGAAGAAAATTTTTCAGCGGATTTGGCGGACAAGTTGATTTTATTCGTGGTGCCTCAAAAAGTAACGGTGGAAAACCAATTATAGCAATTCCATCAACTACAAAAAAAGATACAATTTCTCGCATTGTTCCAATTTTAAAAGAAGGAGCAGGAGTTACAACTTCTCGCGGAGATGTGCATTTTGTTGTAACAGAATATGGTATTGCCAATTTATTTGGAAAAACAATTCGCCAAAGAGTAAAATCATTGATTGATATTGCTCATCCAAATTTTAGAAGTGAGTTGGAAAATTATGCAATTAAGTATAAACTAATTTAAATAAAAAATATGGGAATTGGAACAGTAAAAATTGATATAGAAGTTTGTAAAGGTTGTGAACTTTGTATTGAATCGTGTCCTCAAGACAGTTTGAATATGTCAAATGAAATTAATTCAAAAGGATTTCATTATGCCGTTCTTGTAAAAGATAATTGTACGGGATGTGTAAATTGTGCTCTTGTTTGTCCCGATTCTGTAATCACGGTTTATAGAAAGAAAAAATCTGGAAAACAAAAAGAAGTTGTTGCAAAAATTTCAAACATAAAAAGTGATTTAAAATTTACAGTTGAAGATTTACCAAAAAAAACTTTTGATATATGAGCAAAGAAATTTTTTTTATGAAAGGAAACGAAGCTCTCGCGGAAGCATCAATTAGAGCAAATTGCAAAGGATATTTTGGTTATCCAATAACTCCACAATCGGAAGTTTTGGAATACTTATCCGAAGAGGGTGTAAAAAGAGGAATGGTTGTACTTCAAGCAGAAAGCGAAGTTGCATCAATAAATATGGTTTATGGAGCAAGTGGTGCGGGATTTAGAGTTATGACTTCTTCTTCAAGTCCCGGAATTAGTTTGATGCAAGAAGGAATTTCTTATATTGCATCTGCTGAACTTCCTTGTTTAATTGTAAATATAAATCGCGGTGGTCCCGGACTTGGAACAATTCAACCTTCGCAAGGAGATTATTTTCAATCAACAAAAGGTGGAGGACATGGAGATTACAAGTTAATTGTACTCGCTCCATCAACTGTTCAAGAAATGGCTGATTTTGTATTTGATGGGTTCTATCTTGCAGAAAAATATAGAAATCCCGTAATGATACTTGCAGATGGAGCATTGGGACAAATGATGGAAAAAGTTTCTTTCACAAAAACATTGGAGCAAAATTTATTTGATAAATCATCTTGGACAACAACGGGAAAACAAAATTCAAGAGAAAGAAATATAATTACATCATTACACATTCAACCAGAAAAAATGGAAGAAGTAAATCTCCATCTTCAAAAAAAATACAAAACAATTGAAGAAAATGAAGTGCAATATGAACTCATAAATTCAGAAAATATGGAATATCTTTTTGTTGCATATGGACTTTCTGCAAGAATTTCGCACCGTACAATTGAAATTGCAAATGAAAATGGATTCAAATGCGGACTTTTAAGACCAAAAACTTTATTCCCATTTCCACACAAAATTTTAGAAGAATTATCTCCAAAGTTAAAAAAAATTTTTGTAGTTGAAATGAACGCAGGACAAATGTTAGAAGATGTAAAATTAAGTGTTGAAGGAAAATGTAAAGTCGGTTTCTACGGAAGAATGGGAGGAATGATTCCATCTCCTGAAGAAGTGTTTGAAAAGTTTTTAGAATTTCAAAAACAAATATAAAATTTATGTCAGAAGAAATTCTTTTAGATGAGAAAATAATTTGTGAAGAATTTGATTGTGTTTGGGAAAAACCTGAAACATTAACCGAAAATAAAATGCATTATTGTCCCGGTTGCGGACATGGTGTAGTTCATAAAATTTTGATGGAAGTTATTGAAGAGATGAATTTACAAAGCGAAACAATTGGTGTTGCTCCTGTTGGATGTTCGGTGTTTGCATACAATTATATGAATGTTGATATGCAGGGAGCCGCTCACGGAAGAGCCGCTGCCGTTGCAACGGGAATTAAAAGAATGCTTCCAAATAAAATTGTTTTTTCATATCAAGGAGATGGAGATTTAGCGGCAATTGGAACTGCTGAAACAATTCACACTGCAAACCGTGGAGAAAATATATTGGTCATTTTCATTAACAACGCAATTTATGGAATGACGGGAGGTCAAATGGCTCCAACTACAATTCTTGGAATGAAAACTTCTACAACTCCTTTCGGAAGAGAAGCAACTTCACAAGGATTTCCTTTTAAGATTACTGATTTAATTGCTCAACTTCCCGCAACTCATTTTGTAACACGTCAATCTGTTCACACTCCAAATGCTGTTCGCTATTGTAAAAAAGCAATTCAAAAAGCAATTAAATATCAAAAAGAAAATAAAGGATATTGTTTAATTGAAGTTGTGTCTAATTGTCCTTCGGGATGGAAAATGACTCCTCTTGTTTCAAATAAATGGATGGAAGAAAATATGTTTCCACAATATCCGATTGGCGATTTAAAAGACAACGGAATTTTAATCACAAAAAAAGAATTTACAAAATGAAACAAGAAATAGTTTTTGCAGGATTTGGTGGTCAAGGTGTTTTATCAATGGGAATGACTCTTGCTCATTCAGGAATGTTAGAAAATAAAGAAGTTTCGTGGATGCCATCTTACGGTCCTGAAATGAGAGGAGGAACTGCAAATTGTACAGTAATAATTTCTGATAAAATTGTAAGTTCTCCTGTTATAAAAACTTTTGATTGCGTTGTTGCTCTCAATCAACCGTCTTTGGATAAATTTGAAAATTCAGTAAAACTAAATGGTGTTTTGATATATGAAAAAGATGCAATCATAAATCCACCAAAAAGAAATGACATCAAAAAATTTCCAATTGACGCAAATGCTGAAGCAATAAAATTAAACAACTTCAAAATTAAAAATATGATTTTGCTTGGAGCATATTTAGGAATAAATGAAATTGTAAAAACCGAATCTATTATTGCTTCACTCAAAGAAATTTTACCCGAAAGATATCACCATCTTTTGCAACTCAATTTGACGGCATTAGAAGTTGGAAAAAAAATTACAAAAAATTTAATTCAACAAAACCACTAAAAATTATGGAACTAAAACATAACTGCGAACATACTTGTAAAGGAAAATGCAAAGCACTTGAATCAGCATTACAGCAAGAAAAAGAATCAATAATAAAATATGCTGAATATAGAGATGCTTGTGATTATCCAGATATCAAAGTAATGTTAAATGAAATTTTAATTTTGAAACAAAAAATACTTCGTCTTGCAGAAGAAACAAAATCTATACTTGACGCAAGATTCAAAATAGTTGATGAAATCCAAAATAGCTTTAATCAATAATACTATGAAAGAAGAAATATATTGGCAAAAAGTGAAACACAAAGTTTGTGTTCGTTGTGTTGACGGTGATGAGTTTGGAAATTGTCTTTTGCCCAAATCACAAATGTGTGCTTTGATTGAACATTTTCCGTTAATTGTTGAGTCGGTGGAAAAAATACAAAGCAATTTTGTATCTGACTATGTAAATGTTTTGCGAAAAACCGTTTGTGAAACTTGCACACATCAAAATGAAAACGGGTTTTGCGGTGTTAGATATTCTCTTGATTGTGGATTAGATAGATATTTTCCTCTTGTGATTGAAGCAATTGAATCGGTTGAAAAAGACAAAACTATTTAAAAAGTTTCACTAACTTTTTTATTCACAAAGAAATTTAATTGTAAATTTCTGTTTCCTATTTTTTTTGCTTTTTAGATTTCCTCTCTTTTCGTTTATATATTTTTTTACATATCATTTAAGAA
>SXSO01000065.1 GCA_005792205.1 Bacteroidota bacterium
GAGGGCAAAGAAGTGGCATTTCAGCATTTCAATTTTTAAAAATTGGAGTTGATGCAAGAAGTTCTGCAATGAGTGATGCAACTATTTCTATTGCTAATGATGCAAGTTCTTTATTTTCAAATCCTGCTGCAATGTCTAATGTGAAAAATATTGAAGCAATTTTTTCACATACAAAATGGTTTGCTGAAATTCAATATGATTTTATTGGAATTCTTTATCCTCTTTCTGATGCTAATTTTATTGGTGTTTCTCTAATTTCACTTCGTACAGATGAGATGGAACAAACAACTGAAACAAATCAACATACAGGAAGATATTTTCAATTTTCTGATTTAGCAATTGCAACTTCTTACTCACAAAAATTGACAGATCAATTTTCTGCAGGAATTACTTTAAAGTTTGTAAATGAAAGTTTGGATAAATTATCAATGAAAAGTTTTTTGTTTGATATTGGAACATTCTATTATACAGGAATTGGAAGTTCAAGATTTGCAGTTGTTGTAACTAATTTTGGAGAAAATGTTTCACCAAATGGTAAAATTAAAACTATTGATGGAAGAGAGATTTCAGAGTTTCAATCATTTTCTCCGCCAACAATTTTTAAAATTGGATTTGCATTTGAACCATATGAAAATGAGTTAAATAGAGTTACGACATCTTTACAATTAAATCATCCAAATGATAATGCAGAAAATATTCGTTTTGGGATTGAATATGAATTTAACAAAATGTTTCTATTGAGGAGCGGAGTTAAAAGAACTTTTGGACAAAAACTTTTTGGAAAAGATGAAACAAATTTTGAAACATTTTCTTTTGGTAGTGGAGTTGCTATTCCAATGGATTTTGCAAATGTAAATTTTGATTATTCATTTTCAAATTTTTGGCAACTTGGAAATGCTCATAGAATTACAATGATTTTAAAAATGTAAAGTATGAGAAAAACGGTTTTCTTAATTATTATTGCAATATTATTTTTTGGATGTGAAAAAAAGTTTGATTTTTCAACTCTTCCAAAAGATGAAAATATAACGGTAAATGATACTTCTTATATTGAAATTACTCCTGCATTTTATGGCTTCACTCAAATAAGTGATATTCAAGTTGGAGGAGATCAATTAATTTATGTTTGTGATTATGAAGCAAATAAAATTTTTCAACTTAATTTGGCGGGAATAAAAATTGGTGAGACAAGTTTGGTTTTTCATCCGAAATCTATTGCACAAGATTCACGACTTGACTTACTTGTTTGCGGTGAAGTGATAAAAAATAACGATACAATTGCATCAATTTTTAGAATTAAGATTTCAAATGTTGGATTTAATTTATCCAATATCAATATAAATAATATTGATACGATTTGGAAAGAAAAAGCAAATCCCGAAAGAAGATTTTCTGATATAATTGTTGTTTCAGAAAACCAATATATCGTTGCTAGAACTGGTCCAAATAATTCAAGTCCAATTGATCCTGATTCGCGACTTTTGTGGTTTAAAAAAACTGATTCACTTATTACTCCAATTCCTGATTTGCAAACAGGAATTGGAAACGCAATTACGTTTTTAAATAAACCAACGGGACTTATTTCATTTCCATATAAAAAGGATTTTATTGTAACTCAATTTTTAGATGGTGTAAATTATGGTGCAATTTGGATGACATTTTTAAATTCATCTGATTTTATTGGATGGATTCCAAAATTTGATCCATCAAATCCATTGCAACGAGTTGATTTTGTTTTCCCAAATCAGTTTTTTGAATCAAATGGTGGAATAGTTGATCCAAATCGTGAAGATATTTTTATTTTGACAACTCCAAATTTATCAAATGAATATGTTGTAAAAAAGTTTGATAAAAAAGGAAAGTTTAAAAATGAATCTATAAAATCAAATTCTATTTCTCCTCCAATATTAAAACCAATTACTGCAACTTTTTCTAATAAAATTCTTTTCATTGCAGAAAAAAATAGAATTGTGCGATTTAAACTTTCAACGGATTTTAATAATTAAATTTTAAATACAGATTTTATTTTTGCTACATAAATTTTTTCAATAAATTTGAACATAATTTTTTTTTGAATGTTTGCTGAATATTTACCAATCATACTTTTACTTTTGTTTGCAACTGGATTTGCAATAGTTATGTCAAATGTAAATAATTGGTTTGGTCCAAAGGAACCAAACGAAGAAAAACTTTCCACATATGAAAGTGGAATGGAACCAGTAAAAAGTGCAAGAGAAAGAATTTCAGTGAAATATTATATGGTTGCCATTTTATTTATTGTATTTGATATTGAAGTTGTATTTATGTATCCGTGGGCAATAAATTTTAAATCACTTGGAATGATTGGTTTTATTGAGATGATATCATTTATTTTATTATTGTTTTTTGGATATATCTATGTTTTAAAAAAGAAAGTTTTTAAATGGGAATAGAAGAAAGAGAAAGTTTTTTTACAACAACAATTGATAGTTTAGTAAGTTGGGCAAGAAAGAATTCACTTTGGCCAATGCCAATGGGGATTTCTTGTTGTGCAATTGAGATGATGGCTTCAGCAGATCCTCGCTTTGATATTTCAAGATTTGGTTCAGAAGTTATGAGATTTTCTCCACGTCAATCAGATTTGATGATTGTTGCAGGCACTGTGACTTACAAAATGTCTCATGTTGTAAGAAAAATTTATGACCAAATGCCAGAACCAAAGTGGGTTATAGCAATGGGTGCTTGCACATCAACTGGTGGAATGTATCGCACATATTCGGTTGTTCAAGGAATTGACCAATTTCTTCCAGTGGATGTTTATGTTGCAGGATGTCCTCCACGTCCAGATAATCTTTTAAATGCTTTACTTGAAATTCAAAAGAAAGTAAAAAATGGAAACCAAAAATCTAAAAGAGAAAAAATTTATATTGCTGAATGAAAGAATTAATAAAGAAAAAACTTCAAGAAAAACTTTCCGATTATATTATTGATATTGTTGAGTTTCAGAGTGATTTAACTTTTGTAATCAAAGCAGAAAATTTAACTATAATTTCCAAGCATTTGCGAGATGACGTAGAGTTGGAATATTCTCTTCGTGATATTCTTGCAATTGATAGATATACAAATGAAAATAGATTTGAAGTTGTGTATAATTTTTTTTCAATTAAAAATAAACTGAGAATTTTTTTAAAAATAAAAATTGAAGATGCAGAATCTGTTCCAACACTTGTAGATGTTTTTCAATCAGCAAATTGGTATGAAAGAGAAGTGTTTGATATGCACGGAATTAAATTTTACAATCATCCAGATTTGAGAAGAATTTATATGCCAGAAGAATTTCAATATCATCCGTTGAGAAAAGAATTTCCTCTTATGGGAATTCCTAATTCAATTTCACTTCCAAGAAACTAAATATGCTATCATCTGAAAAAATATATAAATCGTTAGAAGATTCTGATACAATATTTACAATTGATGACAGTATAGAAAACACAATGGTGTTGAATATGGGCCCTCAACATCCTGCAACACATGGAGTTTTACGACTTCTTGTTAAACTTGATGGAGAGACAGTTGTAAGTTGTATTCCCGATTTAGGATATCTTCATCGTGGATACGAAAAACTTGCGGAACATTGTTCATATCATGAATTCATTCCTCACACCGATAGATTGGATTATCTTTCACCACTTGCAAATAATGTAGCATATGTTCTTGCTGTTGAAAAACTTATTGGAATTGAAACAACTTGTCGTGTTAAATTTATTCGTGTAATTTGTTGTGAACTTGCTCGTATTTCATCTCATTTAATTTCAGTTGGAACATTTGCAATGGATGTTGGTGCGTTGACAATTTTGCTTTGGACGTTTAGAGAACGAGAAAAAATTCAAGATATATTTGATGTTTTAACAGGAGTTCGTTTTACTACAAGTTTTACACGAATTGGTGGATTAGCAAATGATTTATCAGATGAAGTTAAAAAAATGATTGAAAATTTTTTGAATCAATTTCCTGAAAAATTAGATGAATGTGAAAAATTGATTTTGAAAAATAAAATTTTTATAGATAGATGTGAAGGAGTTGGAACTATTTCAAAAGATGATGCAATTCAATTTGGAGCAACAGGACCAATTTTAAGAGCATGTGGAATTGAACACGATTTAAGACGAGATGCTCCATATTTAGTTTATGATGAACTTGATTTTGATATTCCCGTTTATTCAGAAGGTGATGCACTTGCAAGATTTTATGTTCGTCTTCAAGAGATGAGAGAAAGTGTAAAAATTATTTTACAATGTTTAGATAAAATGCCAAATGAATCAATACGAATAAATGTTCCTAAAAAAGTTCTTCCACAAAAAGAAAAAATATATTCAAAGATGGAAGAATTGATTCACGACTTTATGTTGATAAATTTTGGTATTAATCCTCCCGTTGGAGAAGTTTACCATTCAATTGAATCTTCAAAAGGAGAACTTGGTTTTTATATTTCAAGTAATGGAAGTGGATATCCATGGAGATTGAAGATTCGTTCACCATCATTTTGCAATTTACAAATAATGCCAAAGATGATTGTTGGAAGTATGATTTCAGATATTGTTGTAATCATCGGAAGCGTTGATCCGGTTATGGGAGAAGCAGATAAATAATTTGATTTATGTTTACAGAAGAAAATTTTAAAAAAATTGAAGAGTTGAAAAAAAAATATCCAAAAACAAATTCTCTTATGCTTCCCGTTCTTTGGATTGCACAAGAGCAGTTTGGATGGATTTCTAATGAAACAATGAAATATATTTCTGAACTTTTAAATGTTCATATAGGAGAAGTTTATGCTGTTGCAACATTTTACACAATGTATAATTTAAAACCCCGTGGAAAATATCATTTACAAGTTTGTACAAATGTTTCTTGTATGTTAAGAGATTCTGAAAATATTTTGAAAAAAATTTGTCATTTAAAAAATATAAAACTCAACGAAACAACAGAGGATAAAAAATTTACGCTTACAGAAGTTGAATGTCTTGGCTCTTGTGGAAGTGCTCCAATGATGCAAATTAACAATGACTATTATGAGAATTTAACTGTTGAAAAAATTGAAACAATTTTAAACGAATTAAAATAATGGAGTTCAACGAAAAATTACTTCTTCCCGATATTCCAAATCTTCATCAAATAGAAGTGTATGAAGAAAACGGTGGTTATCAAGCATTGAAGAAATCGCTTCAAATGTCAAGTGATGAAATTATAAATGAAGTAAAAAGATCAAATCTTCGTGGAAGAGGTGGTGCTGGTTTTCCAACAGGACTTAAATGGTCTTTTATGCCAAAGCAAAGTGAGAAACCAAAATATCTCTGTTGCAACGCTGATGAAAGCGAACCTGGAACTTTTAAAGATAGATACATAATTGAATTCAATCCTCATTCATTGATTGAAGGAATTTTAATTGCAGGATTTGCAATGGGAATTAAAACAACTTATATTTACATTCGTGGAGAATATTATAAATGGTATCTACTTTTACAAAAAGCAATTGATAGTGCATATCAAAAAAAATATATTGGAGAAAAAATATTGGGTTCAGATTTTTCAACTGATATTGTAATTCATCGTGGAGCTGGTGCTTATATTTGTGGAGAAGAATCTGCATTGATGAACTCAATTGAAGGAAAGCGAGGATATCCAAGAGTGAAACCTCCATTTCCTGCACAATTTGGTTTATGGGGTTCTCCTACAACAATAAACAATGTTGAAACACTTTCCAATATTCCAATCATTTTAAATCGCGGAGGAGAGTGGTATTCAAAAATTGGTACTCCAAAACATCCTGGAACAATTTTAGTTGGTGTTAGTGGTCATATCAAAAAACCTGGAGTTTATGAAATTCCAACAGGAATTCCGCTAACAAAAATAATCTATGATATTTGTGGTGGTATTTTAAATGATAAAAAAATCAAAGCAATAATTCCAGGAGGTTCATCTACAATGTGGTTAAAAGGAGATGAAATTGAAAATGTTACAATGGATGCTGATTCTCTAAAAGCAGTAGGAAGTTCAATTGGAACAGCAGGAATGATTGTGATGGATGAGGATACTGATGTGATAAAAGTTTTAAAAAGAATTTCACATTTTTATCATCACGAATCATGTGGTCAATGTACTCCATGTAGAGAAGGAACAGGATGGATGGAAAAAATTTTACATTCATTTGAAAAAAATGAAGCAACAGTTTCAGATATTGATTTATTGCTTGATGTTGCAAATAATATTGAAGGAAATACTATTTGTGCGTTAGGAGATGCAGCAGCGTGGCCAATTCAAAGTGTGATTAAAAAATTTAGAAATGAATTTGGAAAAAAGGTAAATAAAAACCCAATTCAAAAAGTAGTGAATCCCCCACATCTCATAGTAAGTTAATTTTTTGAAAAATAAAACTTCTACACAAAAAAAAGATGATATAGTTTTATTGAAAAATAAAATCGCTTGTCTCCAAAAAAAAATTACAAAACTTTCTCAAAATAAATTTCAGTATAAAAATTTATTTGAGAACGCAAGTTTCCCAATTTTTATACTTGATCCCAAAAAGGATATAATTTTAGAAATGAATTACCAAGCGGAACAATTTCTTGGATATACAAAAGAAGAACTTTTGAAAATGAGACATTTACCGTTTGTTCCATTTGCAAAAAAATTACGAGACATTACAAATTGGGGAATTCGTTTGATAAACACTGCTACTGTTCGCACAAAAAGTGGGGAAGAAGTGGAAGTTGAAATGACTGCTGGTATTGTGGAAAATTTTTCTGGAAAAAATTCTGCTTTGATTTTATACATGAAAGATGTCACAGAAGAAACACGACTTCGCGAACAACTTCTTCAATCAGAAAAACTTGGACTTATCGGACGACTTTCCGCAGGAATTGCTCACGAAATTAGAAATCCATTGACAGCAGTAAAAATATGTCTTCAAGATTTCGAAAGTGTTTTATCAAATGATACAAACTATAACAAGTCATTAAATTTGGCAAATGATGCAATACAGCAAGTTGAACAAATAATTGAAAGCACACTTGAATTTGCTCGTCCTCAAAAACCAAATAAACAATTTGTAAACTTAAATGATGTTTTAGAAAAATCAATATCGTTTATTCAGAAAGAGATTTCTAAAAAAAACATAAAGCTGAAATTAAATTTTTCCAAAAATATTCCACAAGTGTTTGTGGACAATTTACAAATTCAGCAAGTGTTTTTGAACTTATTTACAAATGCAATTGATGCGTCTTTCTCAAATGGAGAGATTGAAATAAAAATAAGTTTGGGAAAAAATTTAATTGCAAATTTTCAAAATAATAAAAATGAGAAAGAAGAACTAAAAGTTGAAAAAGTTTTGGAATATATTTCAGTTGAATTTAACGATAACGGTAAAGGAATTTTGCCGGAAGATATTGAAAATATTTTTGATCCGTTTTACACAACAAAAAAAAAAGGTACAGGACTTGGGCTTGCAATTTGTAAGCAAATAATGGATTTGAATAATGGATCGATTTCTGTATCCTCAAATTCAAATTTTGGAACTATTTTTACTTGTTATTTTTCTTTGAACAGCGATGGAAAAAAATAATAATAAAATACATATTCTAATTGCTGATGACGAAG
The DNA here is from genome assembly GCA_005792205.1 of Bacteroidota bacterium. Lineage (GTDB taxonomy): Bacteria > Bacteroidota > Ignavibacteria > UBA10030 > F1-140-MAGs086 > F1-140-MAGs086. The sequence goes on from SXSO01000065.1 coordinate 7,633, forward strand.
TTGTTTTAACTTCTTCATTGAAAAATGTTTTAGAAAAATTGGGATATAAGGTTTCAGTTTGCAATCGTGGAAATGAAATTTTAAATTTTGTTAAAAGAGAAAATTTCCACATTATTTTTTTAGATATTTTTTTAGGAGATGCAAATGGAATTGAAATTTTGAAAAAAATAAAATTGGAATTTCAATTTATTCCTGTTATTATGATAACAGCAAATTCTGATATAACAACAGCAGTTTATGCAATGAAAGAAGGTGCGTATGATTACATTACAAAACCTTTTGATATAAAAAAAATAATAGAAGCAATTCAAAAAAATGTTGATGTAGGAAAAATTTCAAATTCAAAACTTCAATTATCTGAAATTATTGCTCAAAGTGAAGAGATGAAAAATATTTTAAATATGGCAAAACAACTTTCTGTAAGTGGCACAACAACCGTGCTTTTACAAGGTGAAAGTGGAAC
>SXSO01000066.1 GCA_005792205.1 Bacteroidota bacterium
ATTTGAAATTGGAGGTCCTCATGGAGATACTAGTTTAACAGGAAGAAAAATAATTGTAGATACTTATGGAGGTGCTGCGCCACACGGTGGAGGAGCATTTAGTGGAAAAGATCCTTCAAAGGTTGATAGAAGTGCTGCTTATGCTTGTCGTTATGTTGCAAAAAATATTGTGGCATCCAAACTTGCAAAAAAATGTACAATTCAAGTTTCATATGCAATTGGAATTACTCATCCAATTTCAATTCGTATTGATACTCACGGAACATCTATAAAAGGAATTTCAGATGAAATGATTCAATCTAAAATTGAGAGTAAGAAAATTTTTGATTTTCGTCCCGCAGCAATCATTGAAAAATTTTCTCTTACAAAACCTAAAGGATGGAAATATATAGATACTGCTGCTTACGGACATTTTGGTCGTGAAAATTTTCCTTGGGAAAAACTAGATTTGATAGAAGAAATTAACAAAGCATTTAAATAATAATCAATAAAATGACAGAAACAAAAAAATATAAAGTTGCAAACATAGAACTTGCAAAAGATGGAAGAAAAAAAATAGAATGGGCGGAATCAAGAATGCCTGTTTTGATGGAACTTAGAAAAAAATATTCTAAAACAAAACCATTCAAAGGTTACAAAATTGCGGGATGTCTTCACGTTACGAAAGAAACTGCTGTACTTGTTGAAACATTTAAAGAAACAGGAGCAGAAGTAATTTGGTCGGGATGTAATCCACTTTCTACACAAGATGAAATTGCAGCGGCTCTTGCAAAAAATGGAATTTCAATTTTTGCGTGGCATGGAATGAATGTGAAAGAGTTTTATTGGTGTATAGATAAATGTTTAGAAGCAGTTCCAAATCTTACACTTGATGATGGTGCTGATTTAATTTTCACTGCTCATAAAAAATATACATCTCTTTGCAAAAAAATTATTGGAGGAACTGAAGAAACAACAACTGGAGTTCATCGTTTAAGAGCGATGGCAAATGATAACGCATTAAAATATCCCGTAATTGCTGTAAATGATGCTGAAACAAAATGGGATTTTGACAATGTATTTGGAACGGGACAATCTACACTTGATGGAATTTTAAGAGCAACAAGTGTTTTAATTGCAGGAAAAAACTTTGTTGTTGCAGGTTATGGTCATTGTGGAAAGGGAGTTGCAATGAGAGCAAAAGGATTGGGAGCAAATATAATAATTACCGAAGTAAAACCAACAGCTGCACTTAAAGCAACACTTGATGGAATGAAAGTTATGACTATGGAAGATGCTGCTAAAGTTGGAGATATTTTTGTAACAGCAACAGGAATAAAAGATGTGATTACAAAAAAACATTTTGAAAAAATGAAAAATGGAGCAATTGTTTGTAATACGGGACATTATGATTGTGAAATAAATATTCCACATTTGGAAACGCTTTCAAAATCAAAACGAATTGTAAGAGATAATAACGAAGAATATGTTTTGAAAAATGGAAATCGCATTTATTTACTTGCACAAGGAAGATTAGTCAATCTTGCAGCAGCAGAAGGTCATCCATCTGAAGTTATGGATATGTCATTTGCAAATCAATTTCTTTCACAACTTCGTTTGGTAAATTCTCATCAGAAACAAATCAAATTAGAAAATAAAGTTTATGATATTTCAAAGGAACAAGATCAAGATCTCGCATTTCTTAAACTCAAAACAATGGGATATTCAATTGATAAACTAACTGATGAGCAAATTAAATACGCATCTGATTATTCTGCAGGAACATAAAATTTAATTCTATGAAAAAAATATTTTTTATTTTAATTCTATTTTCATTTACAATCTTAAATTCAAAAATGAAACCTCCGAAAGAACAAGTAATTGATAGATTTTTACGATATGTAAAAATTGATACTCAATCAAAAGAGGACGAAGAAAAAATTCCAAGCACAGAAAAACAATTTAATTTTGCAAAACTTTTAGCAGAAGAATTGAAATCACTTAGAGTTGAAAATGTTCGTCTTACTGAAAATTGTTATGTCTATGGAACTGTTTCTGGAAATTTAGCAGACAATACAAAAGTTTCAACAATTGGTCTTATTGCTCATATGGATACATCTCCTGCAGTATCTGGAGAGAATGTAAATGCAATTATTCATAAAAATTATCAAGGTGGTGATATCATTTTGCCAAATGATACAGCTCAAATTATTTCAGTTAAAAAAAATCCAATTTTAAAATCTATGATTGGTGATGATATCATAACTGCTGATGGAACAACTCTTCTTGGTTCTGATGATAAATCTGGAGTTGCAGAAATTATGACTTTGGTAGATATACTTAAACAAAATCCAGAAATAAAACATGGAACAATTCAAATTGCATTTACTCCTGATGAAGAAGTTGGAAATGGAGCAGAAAAATTTGATATAGAAAATTTCAATGCAAAATTTGCTTACACCGTTGATGGTGAAGAACTTGGAGAAGTAAGTAATGAAACTTGGAGTGCAAGAACGGCGACTGTTTCAATGAGTGGAAAAAGTACACATCCGGGAACAGCAAAAGGAATAATGATAAATTCAAGTTATGCTATGGCAGATTTTCTTTCGCAATTTCCAAAGGATATGCTTCCTGAAACAACAGAAGGAAGAGTTGGTTTTATTCATCCATATTCAGGAAAAATTGATGTAGAAGAATCATCAATAAAAGTTTTACTCCGTGATTTTGATATTTCAGGATTAAATGAAAAAGAAAGAATTTTAAATTCAATATTGGAAAAAACACGTCAAAAATTTCCATATGTTAAAATCAAAATGGAAGTAAAAGAAAATTACAAAAATATGTATGAGGTTTTAAAAAATTATCCTGAACTTACAGATAATGTTTTTGAAGCATCACGAAGAAGTGGTATAACACCTCATCTTCGTCCAATTCGTGGAGGAACTGATGGTGCTCGTCTTACATTTAAAGGTCTTCCTTGTCCAAATATTTTTACGGGAGGAGCAAATTTTCATGGAAAACTTGAATTTAATTCTCGTCGTGGTTTAGAAAAAACCGTTGAAACACTTGTAAATCTTGTTCAAATTTTTGTTGAAAAATCTGAAAAATAGTTGTGGAAAATAAATCAGAGTTAATTGGAAAAACAATTCAATGTCTTGACAAAGGATTTGTTCGTCTTATTGATTATATGGGAGATGATAATGCAATAGTTCAATCTGCAAGAGTTTCATACGGAGATGGAACAAAATCAATCAATGAAGATAGAGGTCTTATTCGTTATTTAATGCGACATTTTCATACAACACCATTTGAAATGGTGGAAATAAAATTTCATTGCAAACTTCCTATTTTTATTGCTCGTCAATGGATTCGTCATCGTACTGCAAATGTAAATGAGTATTCAGGAAGATATTCAATTATGAAAGAAGAGTTTTATGTTCCAAGTTTAGAAAATGTGAACTTTCAAAGCAAATCAAATAAACAAGGAAGAGATACTGACGAAAATATTTCTCTAAACACAAAAGAAAATGTAATACAACAAATAGTTGAAGAGCAAAAAAAATCTTATTCTAATTATGAAAATTTTTTGGAACAAGATATTGCTCGTGAAATTGCAAGAATAAATCTTCCACTTTCACTTTATACAGAATGGTATTGGAAAATTGACCTTCACAATTTATTTCATTTTTTGCGTCTTCGTCTTGATTCTCATTCTCAATATGAAATTCGTGTTTATGCAAACGCAATTGCAGAAATTACAAAACAAATTGTTCCAATTGCTTATGAATCATTTGAAGATTATATTTTAAATTCAGAAAAATTTTCTCATAATGAATTAAAAATTTTAAAACAGTTTTTAGATTTGCAAAATGTTTCAGTTTCAAAATTGATTGAAAACGGTTTGAGCAAAAGAGAAGCAGAAGAATTTTTATCTAAACTTTCTAAAATTTCAAACCTTTAAATTACTTGTCTCAATTATCACAAAAAAGAAAATCTGAAATTGCATTACTATGTGTTGTTCTGATTTGGGCAATGAACATTTCACTTGTAAAATGGACTGTTGAAAAATTTGATGTGTTTGTTTATAATGGAGTTCGCTACATAATTGCTTTGATTGTTATTACACTAATTTATTTTTATAGATATAAATGGAAAACAATTGAAAGAAAAGATGTTTTCAAAATCATTGGATTAGGTTTGATGTCTAATGTGGTTTATCAAATGTCTTTCATTGTTGGAATCAGAAGAACTACAGCAGGAAATGCTGCAATTTTACTTTCTACTGCTCCAGTTTGGACTGTAATTTTTAGTTCTATTTTTTACAAAACAAAATTTCACAAAAGTTTTTGGTTTGGACTTCTTATTTCGTTTTTCGGTATTATAATTTTTAACAGTAAAAATGAATTTAGTTTTGGAAATTTTGAAAAAATATTTGGAGATATTCTTTTGCTTTTTGGAGCAATGATTTGGGCATTATATACAGTTTTACAAAAACCACTTTTTCAAAAATATGATGCAATTCATTTAACATTTATAATGATGATAGTTGGAGCAATTGGTTTAACATCAATTGCTTTTCCTTCAATGTTAAATATGAATTGGAAAGAATTAGGAATTGAATATTATTTTGCGACAATTTTATCAGCAACATTTGCAATAGCAATTGCATATTTTTTATGGTCACAAGGTGTGCAACATATTGGTGCTGCTGAAACTGGAAATTTCAACAATCTTGTTCCTGTATTGGCATTAGTTTTTTCTTACTTTACTTTAAAAGAAGAATTAGATTTTACACAAATTATTGGAGCAGTATTTACAATTTTTGGTGTTTGGTTAAGTAGGCGAAAAATTTATGAAGAATAAAAAAATTTTTGTTGCAATTGCAGGAAATATAGGAAGTGGAAAATAATCCTTGACACGACTTTTTGGAAAACATTATGGATGGAAAACATACTTTGAATCAGTTGATAATAATCCATATTTAAATGATTTTTATGGTGATATGAAGAAATGGTCGTTTCATCTTCAAATTTATTTTCTTTCAAAAAGATTTAATGATCATAAAAAAATTTTAGATTCAAAATTTTCTTGTGTTGAAGATAGAAGTATTTATGAAGATGTAGAAATTTTTGCGAAAAATCTTTTTGATATTGAAAATATGAGTGAAAGAGATTACAAAAACTATTGTGAACTTTTTTCTATTATGACGACATATTTAAAACCTCCTGATTTATTGATATATCTTGATGCATCAATTGAAACACTTTTAAAGCAAATTAAAAAAAGAGGAAGAGATTATGAACAGTCAATTCCCAAAACATATTTGGAACAGTTATCAAAACTTTACGATGAGTGGATAAAAAATTACAAACTTGGAAATTTATTGATAATTCCTTCTGATGAGATTGATTTTGTATATGAAAAAGGTGATTTTAATCGCGTGTTGATGTTGATTCAAAGTAAGTTGTTTGAATTAGGATATAAGTTTTGATTTTACAATTTCAAAAATTTCTGTTTGAATTTTTTTGATACTTTTTGTTCCATCAATTTTTACAAATCTTGTTTCATTCTTTTCACAAATTTTTACAAATCCAGATTTTACTCTTTCAATAAACTTAATATCAACACTTTCCATTCTATCTTTATTTTTATTGCTCAATTTCATTCTTTCAATTGATAAAGAAATTGGAACATCTATAAAAAATGTTAAGTTTGGAAAAATATTTTGTGTAGCAATTAAATTGATTGGAGAAATGATACTTAAATCAATTTTTCTTCCAAAACCTTGATATGCAGTTGTGGAATCAAAAAATCTGTCGCAGATTACAATTTCGTTTTTTTTTAATTTGGGTTTTATTATTTCTTCTACGATTTGTGCTCTTGATGCTGAAAATAAAAGGAGTTCAGTGATTTCACACATTTCAATATGAGAAGTATCAAGTAAAATATTTCTAATTTTTTCAGAAATTGTTGTTCCTCCTGGTTCTCTTACTACAAAAACCTTTTTCCCAATTTTTTCTAATTTTTTTTGCAACAATTTTATCTGTGTGGATTTTCCACAACCATCAATTCCTTCAAATGAGATGAGCATATTACAGGTTTTTTTTTTCCAAAATTTTTAGATTAGAATCAAGTAGATAATAAATTGGTTTTCCAGTTGGTATTTCAATTTTTAGAATTTCTTCTGGAGATAAATTTTCTAAAATCATAGTGATTGCGCGTAGAGAATTTCCGTGAGCAACAATTAAAATATTTTTGTTATTTTTTAAATCAGAAAGAATTTTTTTTTTAAAATATGGCAAAACTCTTTTTACTGTGTCTTTTAAACTTTCTCCATTTGGAGGAGCAATATCATAACTTCTTCTCCAAAGATGGACTTGTTTTTCGCCAAATTTTTTTGCAGTTTCACTTTTATTAAGTCCTTGTAAATCACCGTAATGCCGTTCATTTAATGCTTCGTTTTTTTCAATTTCCAAATTTGTTTTATTAGCAATTTGAAGAGCAATTTCAAGTGTGTTTTGTGCTCTTTTTAAATTTGATGTATAACACTTTTCTATTTTAAAATTTTTTATTTTTTCTCCAGCAAGTTTTGCTTCCAAAATTCCATTTTCAGAGAGTTCAACATCAATCCATCCGGTAAATCTGTTTTCAAGATTCCATTGAGATTCTCCATGTCGTATTAAAATAAATTCTGGCATAGTTTAAAATTACTTTTTTTATATTTAAAAAAATATTTTAAAAATATGAAAACTTTATTTAGTTTTATTTGTTCGTTTATTTTTCTAACGAACTTATTTTCGCAATCGAAAATTATGGTTGTTGAAGGAAATAATATTGACTTTGGAAAAATTTATAAAGGTGAAAAAATCACACGCAAATTTACAATCAAAAATATTGGAAGTGATACACTTGAAGTTTCAAATGTTCAAGCATCTTGTGGTTGTACAGCTGCTATGATTGATAAGAAAAAAATTGCTCCAAATGATTCAGGAACGTTATCTACAACTTTTGATTCAAAAAATTTTTCTGGAAAAGTTTCTAAAACTATCACATTGACTACAAATGATTCTATCAATTTGCAATTGCCATTAAAATTTTCTGTGACAATTCTTCAAGAATTTACACTCACTCCACAACAAATTATTTTTAAAGAAGTTAAACTTGGAGAAACTGCAATTGCAAATCTTAAAATTAAAAATACTTCCGATAAACCATTGAAACTTCTTTCATGGAAAAGCAGTGATAAAAATATTTTGCTTTTCAATTTTCCCCAAAAAGAAATTGCTCCAAATGAGGAAGTTGAAATAGAAGTAAAATATACAACAACAACTTCTGGAACTTATACCAATACAATTGAAATCACAACAAATGGGAAATTTCAAAATAATCTTTCAATCCGATTTGTTGGAGTAACAAAAAATTAAATGCAAAAATTTGATGCTTACATTATTGATGCTGTAAGAACTCCAATAGGAAAATATGGTGGCATTTTCAAAGATATTAGAGCAGATGATTTAGGGGCAATTCCAATTCAAAAAATTTTGGAACGAAATTTATTTGACACACAACAAATTGATGATATTTATTTTGGATGTGCAAATCAATCGGGAGAGGATAATAGAAATGTCGCACGAATGTCATCTCTACTTGCACAAGTTCCATATTCAGTTCCTGCAGTCACAATAAATCGTTTGTGTGGTTCAAGTTTGGAAGCAATAAATATGGCTGCAAAATCTATTTGGTGTGGAGATGTAAATTTACTTATTGCAGGAGGTGTTGAAAGTATGAGCCGTGCTCCATATTCTATTCCAAAAAATCAAACAGGAAAATATGGAAATGTTGTTGCTTTTGATACGTCACTTGGATGGAGATATCCAAATCCAAAAATGGAAAAAATGTTTCCTCTTGAATCAATGGGAGAGACGGCAGAAAATATTGCTGAAAAATTTCAAATTAAAAGAGAACTCCAAGATGAATTTGCATTCAATAGTCACAAAAAATCTATCAATGCAATTTTGAACAAAAAATTTTTAGATGAAATTATTCCTATTGAAATTGAAACAAAAAATGGAATCAATGTAATTTCTATTGATGAAGGTCCAAGAAGTGATACAACAATTGAAAAACTTTCTACACTTAAACCTATATTTAGAAAAAACGGAACTGTAACTGCGGGAAATTCTTCTTCTTTAAATGATGGAGCAAGTGCTGTTTTAATTGCAAGTGAAAAAAAAGCTTCTGAATTTAATTTCAAACCTATTGCAAAAATAATTTCAGTTGGAACATATGGAATTGAACCTCAATTTATGGGACTTGGACCAATAAATGCAACAAAAATTGCATTGAAA
>SXSO01000067.1 GCA_005792205.1 Bacteroidota bacterium
AATCAGGAGGACAAATTAGCGATACTGGTTTTATTGAATTAAACGGTTCTAATATTGAAGTGATTGATGTTGTGAAGAAAGAAAATTTATTTTATCACATATCAAATCAAAAAATTGAAAATGCAGTTGGAAAATATATTTTTGCACGAATTGATATTCCAAGAAGATTTTCAATTATGCGAAATCATACAGCAACACATTTATTTCATTCTGCTTTAAGAAAAATTGTTGGTACGCATGCTCATCAATCTGGTTCGCTTGTTTCTTATGATAAACTTCGTTTTGATTTTAATCATTTTGATAAATTGAAAAAAGAAGAAATTGAAGAGATTGAAATTTTAGTTAATGAGAAAATTCGTGAAAATATTTCTTTAACTCATCACAAAAATATTCCACTTGAAGAAGCAAAAAAAATGGGAGCATTGATGTTTTTTGGAGAGAAATATGGAGAGAAAGTCAATGTAGTTCAATTTGGAAATTTCAGTATAGAATTTTGTGGAGGAACTCATACAAAATCTACGGGAGAAATTGGATTTTTTAAAATTATAAATGAAGCAAGTATTTCAAGTGGAGTGAGAAGAATTGAAGCAATCACAGGAACTATTGCAGATGATTTTATTAGAGAGAAGTTAAAAGTTTTGGAATTTTCTAAAAATATTTTAAATGTTAGCGAAGAACAAATTCAAGAAAAAATTTTAGAACTTTTAGAAGAAAAGAAAAAACTCGGAAAAGAGTTGAGTAAATTTAGATTATTGAATGCTCAAAGTGAAATTGAAAAAATTATTTTAAATTCTAATTTCATTGGAAATATAAAAATTGTTACTACAAAATATGTTACTTCTGATATTGAAGAGTTAAAAAATGTTGGAGATATTTTGCGAACAAAATTAAAAACAGGAATTGGATTTTTAGTTTCTGAGTTTGATGGGAAAACAACTTTGCTTTGTGTTGTAACTGATGATTTAATAAAAGAAAAAAAAATAAATGCAGGAAAATTAGTTTCAGAAATTGCAAAACAATTAAATGGAGGAGGAGGAGGAAAGCCACATCTTGCAACTGCTGGAATAAAAAATGTAGAAAACATTGACATAGTTTTTGAAAAAATTCAAACTCATATAAAACAAATATTACCTCAATAAAAAAATGGCACATCTTCCACTTACAATTCTTGTTCGTGAATCATTTATTCAAGATGAACTTAAAGCAAGTTCTGAAATAAAATTGAAAGTTCTATCAACTTGCACTTCTCAAATTGCAAAGTCAGTTGATTTAATTATCAAAGCATTTAATCAAAATAAAAAAATTTTACTTTGTGGAAATGGTGGAAGTGCAGCAGATAGTCAACATATTGCAACTGAACTTGTAATTAGAATGTCAAAAAAAAATAGACGAGCTCTTCCTGCAATTGCACTTACAACTGATTCTTCAAACTTAACAGCAGGAGGAAATGATATTGGTTTTGAAAATATTTTTGCTCGTTCGATTGAAGCACTTGGACAAGAGGGCGATATCTTGATTGCAATTTCTACAAGTGGAAATTCTGAAAACATAGTTCGTGCAATTCAAATGGCAAAAGAAAAAAAACTTGTTGTAATTGGTATTTTGGGAAATGATGGTGGAAAATGTTTGAATATTGTAGATTGTGCAATTGTAGTTCCATCAAGTGATACACAGCGAATTCAAGAAAGTCATATTACAATTGGACATATAATTTGCGGACTTATTGAGAGAGAATTATTTTCATAAATAAATGAGTGAAGAAATAAAAAATTCTACACTTTATCTTATTTCAACTCCAATTGGAAATTTAGAAGATATCACGCTTCGTGCTTTAAAAATTTTAGGAAATGTAGATATCTTACTTTGTGAAAATACAAATGTAACTTCTGGTTTACTTCAAAAATATAATTTGTCTCCTAAAAAAATATTAAGCTACTTTGAACACAATGAGTTGAAACGAATTCCCGAAGTGATTGAATTTTTGAAAAACGGAAATTCAGTTGCACTTGTTTCTGACGCAGGAACGCCATTGATTTCAGATCCTGGATTTAAACTTGTTAGAGAAGTCATAAAAAATAATTTTGAAGTTGTTTCAATTCCAGGAGCAAACGCAGCAATTTCTGCATTATCTATAAGTGGATTGCCAACAGATTCATTTGTGTTTGAAGGATTTCTTCCTACAAAAAAAGGAAGAAACACAAAGTTTGAGTTTTTAAAAAACGAAACACGCACAATTATTTTTTATGAATCTCCACATAGAATTCTAAAAACATTGAACGATATAAAAGAAAAATTTGGAGAAAGAGAAATTGTTGTTGCAAGAGAACTCACAAAAAAGTTTGAAGAGATTTTACGTGGAAATGTGGGAGAAATTATTTCTGTTTTACAACAAAGACAAACTATAAAAGGTGAATTTGTAATAGTTGTGAGAGGAAAAGCAAAAATTTAATTTTTCTTCATAATCAAATTTTTTTGAAAAAAATAATGAATAAAAAAATGAAATCAGTTATATTTAAAAAAAATTATTTAATTTGAAAAGAACATATTTAATTTTCTTTGGAATATTTTTTTTAAGTATTACAAATCTTTTCTCTCAACAAGAGGAAATAGATTCGCTTGAGATTGAAAATTTTGAAAGTGATGAGGATTCATCCATTGTTGAAGAAAATTCTTCTGAAGTTATAGGTTATCTTCTAGAAACAGCAAGAAATTATTATTTAGAGGCAATTAGTGTAAAAACTCATGAGGATTCTCTAAAATCGGTTGAGAAATTTGAAAAAGCAATTGAAGTTTTAAATTATTTAAGTTCTATGCCTTCAATTGAGCAAAATGAAGAATACAATAATTTAGTGAAAAATATTGTAGAAGATTATGAAAAATATATTGCAAACATTGATGCACTTGGTTCAAGTTCATCTATTTTTGCACTTCGAAAAAAACTAAATCAATCTATAGATAAAGAAAAAAAAATTGAGTTTGGATCTGCAATTCCAAAAGATAATTTTAACACGGAGATTCCACTTATCATAAATAATTATGTTGAGAACAATATTTATTTTTTAAAAGAAAAATCTCCACAGCATTTTCGTTTTTGGATGAGTCAATCAGGAAGATATTTTTCTGTGATTGAAAAAATTTTGCGAGAAGAAGGAGTTCCTGATGAATTAAAATATCTTGCGATGATAGAAAGTGGTTTAACTCCCAAAGCACGTTCTTGGGCAAAAGCAGTTGGTATGTGGCAATTTATGAAATCCACAGGAAGTTCATATGGATTGAAATTTAACTATTGGACAGATGATAGATGTGATGTTGAAAAATCTACTCGTGCTGCTGCAAAACATTTGAGAGATTTATACAACATGTTCAATGATTGGCATCTTGCACTTGCTGCGTATAATTCTGGAGCAGGAAGAGTCAGTAGAGCAATAAAAAAATCTGGAACAACAAATTTTTGGAAAATGTGGAATTATCTTCCAAGAGAAACAAGAAATTATGTTCCAAGTTTTATTGCTGCAACATTGATGGCAAAATCTCCTGAACAATATGGTTTTTATGATCTTCAATACAATGATCCACTTACATATGATGAAGTGGAAATGAACGAATCAGTTGATTTATCAGTTCTTGCAAATTGTGCGATGACAACAGTTGATTCAATTAAAACATTAAATCCTTCGCTTTTGAGATTTGCAACACCAAACACGAATTTTACTTTACGAATCCCAGTTGGTTCAAAAGAAATGTTTTTAGAAAACTATTCTAAAATTCCAGAAAGTGAAAAACATCAGTGGATAACTCATAAAGTTAAAAGAGGTGAGACATTGAAAAAAATTGCTTCTTGTTATGGAATTACAACTTCTGATTTGGCAACAGCAAATAATCTTTTAGTAAAATCAAAAGTTCGTTCGGGAAAAATTTTACAAATACCAATTTCACGCAATGAAATTTTAAATGAAAAAAAATTGCAGTCAAATTTAGCTTCTTATGAAGAAGAAAATCAAGATGGAAATAAAAAAATTATTCATAAAGTTAAAAGAGGAGAAACATTAAATTCAATTGCAAAAAAATATAATGTTAGTGAAAGTAAAATAAGAAATTGGAACGGCTTAAAATATGGAAAGAAAATTAAAGTTGGGAAGAGATTAAAAATTTTTGTAAGTAAAAATTTATCTAATGTTGTTACATCAGAAAAAAATGGAACACAAAAAAAACATATAGTTAA
>SXSO01000068.1 GCA_005792205.1 Bacteroidota bacterium
GCCTTCACGTACCCACGAAAATAAATTCTTCGCATTGCCGCAATCACCTCAATTGTTCAAGCAATTGCTCATGGTTGCCGGTTTTGATCGCTACTACCAAATTGCAAAATGTTTCCGTGACGAAGATTTACGTGCTGACCGCCAACCAGAATTTACTCAAATTGATGTTGAGATGTCTTTTACAAATGAACTAGAAATACACAAAATTGTTGAAGGATGTATAAAAAAATTGTATAAAGAAATTTTGAATATAGAAGTTCCAACTCCATTTCAAAAAATTTCGTATATAGATGCAATTGAAAAATATGGAAGTGATAAACCTGATTTAAGATTTGATTTGGACTTTGTAAAATTAGATGAAGTTGTAAGTGAGTGCCCATTTCGACTTTTTTCTGAAACGGTAAAAAATTCTGGTTCAGTTGTTGGCTTGCGAATTGAAAATGGAAACCAATGGACACGAAACCAAATTGATGGACTTACTGATTTTATGAAAAAATTAGGTGCAGGAGGTTTAATATGGGGAAGGTTTTTAAATGGCAATATTGAATCACCAAGTGAAAAACACATAACTCAAAAATATTTTTTTGACATTGCAAATAAGTTAAATTGTAAAAATGAAGATCTAATTTTAATTACTTGTGGGAATTGGAGCAATGTTTTTTCATGGATGGGGAACTTACGGCTTGAAATTGCTCGCAAAAAAAACTTAATTGATGAAACAATTCAAAAATTTTTATGGGTTACTGATTTTCCAATGTTTGAATTTAATGAAGAAGAAAATCGTTTTGTAGCAATGCATCATCCATTTACTTCTCCAAAACTTGAAGATTTGCATTTACTTGAAACTTCTCCTCAAAAAGTTCGTGCAAGAGCATATGATTTAGTTTTAAATGGAAATGAAATTGCAGGAGGAAGTATAAGAATTCATAACTCAGAATTGCAAAGCAAAGTGTTTTCACTTTTAGGAATTGGAGAAGAGGAAGCAAAACAAAAATTTGGATTTATGTTAGAAGCATTTCATTATGGAGCTCCACCACATGGAGGAATTGCGTTTGGATTTGATAGAATTGCAATGCTTATGACAAATTCAAAATCAATTCGTGATGTTATTGCGTTTCCAAAAACAAGTAGTGCTACATCACTTATGGATGATTGTCCTTCGGAAGTTGATGAAAAACAATTAAAAGAATTACATATAAAAGTTGTATAAAACTACATCATTGATGTTGGATCAATGTCAATGATAATTTTGTACTTTGAAGAAAAATATTTTGTTTGTTTAAAAGAGTTAAGTGCATTTAAAATTGTTTGTCTTAAAATTTTTCCAGAAGCATCAGTTTTTTTTCTGCTTTTTATCAAAATATGAAATCTAAAATTTTGATTTTTTCTTTCAATAACAGCTTTTGATGGTCCCAATATGATTAAAGATTCATTGAGTGAAATGTGTTTTTTAAATTCATTAATTGCTACAAAAACTTCATTTTCATTTTTACCTAAAAATTCAATTAGAGCAATTCGTGAAAATGGAGGATAAAATAATATTTTTCTTTCTTGGAGTTCAAAATTTAGATAACCAATTGTATCGTTTTTTTTGACAAATTGAAGGCAACTGTTTTCTGGATTATATGTTTGAATTATTACTTCACCTTCAATGTTACTTCTTCCGCTTCGTCCTGCAACTTGTGTTAAAAGTTGAAATGTTTTTTCACTCGCACGAAAATCCGGCATATACATTTGCATATCAGAAGAAACAACACCAACTAAACTCACTTTTGGAAAGTTAAAACCTTTTGCAACAATTTGAGTTCCAATTAAAATATCAATTTCACCGTTTGCAAATTTTTCCAAAACATTTTTGTCAAAATTTTTTCTCGAAATTGAATCAATATCCATTCTTTGAATTTTTGCAATTGGAAAAATTTTAGATAACTCTTCTTCAATTCTTTCAGTTCCAAAACCTTTAAACCTTGAAAAATAAAATCCACAAGAATTGCAAAATAGTGGTTTTATAATTTTATATCCACAATAATGACAAAGCAAAATTGAATCATTTTTGTGATATGTAAGAGTAAGAGAACAATTTTTACATTTTTCTATGTGACCACAATTTATACATTCTATAAACGATGAAAATCCTCTTCTATTTTGAAGAAGGATAACACTTTCTTTTTTGTTTAATCTCTCATTTATTTTCTCTATAAGTGGAAGAGAAAAAATGAACGAAGTAGTATTTTTATTTTTAGAATTTTTCATATCAACAATTGAAATCTTTGGAAGTTTAAAATTGTCAACTCTTTCAGGCAATTTTAATATTGTGTATTTTTTAGTTTGAAAATTAAAAAATGATTCAAGTGATGGAGTTGCACTTCCAAGAATTACAATTGCATTATTTTCTTTTGCTCTTACAATAGCAACATCACGTGCGTTGTAACGAGGTGTCATATCATATTGTTTATAAGAAGTTTCATGTTCTTCATCAACAATTAGAAGACCTAAATTTTGAAATGGGGAAAAAATTGCCGAACGTGGACCAATGATAATTTTTATTTTATTTGTTTTTGCTAAATTCCAAACATTCAATCGTTCGCCATCTGACATTTTGGAATGAATTACACCAATAAGTTTTCCGAAATTATTTTGGAATAGAGAAACAATTTGATGTGTCAATGAAATTTCTGGAACAAGAAAGATTACGGTTTTATTTTTTTCTAAAACTTTCTTAGTTGCTTCAATATAAACTTGTGTTTTTCCACTTCCAGTTATTCCAAAAAGAAGAAATGTGTGAAATATGTTTTCATCAATTTTTTTTAAAATTTCATTTGTTGAATTTTGTTGATATTGATTTAGTTGAATGTTTAATATAGTTTTATGAATATTTCTCAAAAACTTGGGAAATGAAATTTCTTCGGAAATTTGCAAATTTAATTTTTGTAAAAATGTTTTTATATAAGTTGAAGAAAAATTTGTATTTGAAGATATTTCAGAAAGTGAAACGAATTTGTTTTCTTGAGAGTTTAAAAAATTTAAAAGAGATGATTGTTTTTGATTGTTTTTGATTGTTGCAGTATTATTTAAAATTTCCTTTAAATTTTCATCTATAAAAACTCCTTTTTCAGTTTTTGGAGTTAAAATTTTTTCACACATTCTTTTTGGAAGTGCTGTTTTTAATACTTCTCCAAATGGTGCAACATAATATTCAGATATCCATTTTAAAGTTTTTAAAAGTTCAAAATTAAAAATTGGCTCATCATCAACAATATCTATAATTTGTTTTATATTTTTTAATTCACAATTATCAATAAAATCAACAACAAAACCAAGAATAGTTTTTTTTCCAAAATTTATTTTTACACGATGCCCAATTTTTATTTTATTTACAAATTCATCTGGAATTGAATATGTAAAATTTCCTGTAACAGCCAATGGAATTGCAATTTGTGCAAACTTTTTTTCCAAGTTTTAAGGCAAAATTTTAAGTGCATTTTTAAGACGAGATATAACTTCCGTTTTTCCCAAAACTTCTATCAATTCATATAAACTTGGACCCATTCCAACACCAGTTAAGGCAAGACGAACTGGATGAATAATTTTTCCAGTTGAAATTTGAAAATTATTTGATGTAGATTTTATTGACGTTTCAATTTCGTCGTAAGAAAAATTATTTAAGTTTTCAAATTTGTTAATTAAAAATAAAATATGATTTTGGGTTTGAGATGTCCAGTTTTTTTCTTTTGATTTTTCATCAAAAAATTTTGGAGATTCAAAAAAATAATTTGAAAATGTAATAAACTCATTTATAGTATTGACTCTTTCTTTCATAAGTCGCACAACATTGTTTATATAATCAAATGAAAAACTTTCATTGTTTAAAATTGCACTTACAAATTTTACAAGTTCTTCATCTGATTTTTTCATTATATGTTGTTTATTCATCCACATAAGTTTTTCTAAATTAAAAATTGCTCCTGCTTTATGAACTTTCTCTAACGAAAATTCTTTTATCAATTCATCTAATGAAAAAATTTCTCTCTCATCTCCCGGATTCCATCCTAAAAATGCAACAAAATTTATCAATGCTTCTTTCAAAAATCCTTTTGCAATATAATCTTCAACAGCAACATCACCTTGTCGTTTGCTCAATTTACTTCTATCAAAGTTTAGCAAAAGTGGCAAGTGAGCCATCTTTGGAATTTCCCACCCAAAATACTGATATAAAAGAATATGTTTTGGAACACTTGATAACCATTCTTCACCGCGAATTACATGTGTAATTTCCATCAAATGATCATCTACAACATTTGCTAAATGATATGTTGGATATCCATCTGATTTTAAAATAATTTGTTCATCAATTCTATCAGAAAGAAATTCCACATCGCCACGAATTATATCATTAAACTTTATAGTTGTGTTTTCAGGAATTTTCATTCTCACAACATAGGGAAGAGAGGAATTTAATTTTTTTTGAATTTCTTCTTCTAAAAGATGCAAACATTTTCTATCATATTTAGGTGAAATTTTTAATTTCTCCATTTCTTTTCGCATCACATCAAGTCGTTCTTCACTACAAAAACATTTATATGCAAATTTTTTCTCTAAAAGTTCATCCACATATTTTTTATAAATATGAAGCCGTTCAGATTGAATATATGGACCATAATTTCCTCCAACGTTTGGACTTTCATCAAATTCTATATTTGCCCATTTCAGTGACTTAATTAAATTTTCAATTGCACCTTCAACATAACGAGTTCTATCTGTATCTTCAATTCGCAAAATAAATGTTCCACCGTTTTGTTTAGCAAATAAAAAATTATACAATGCAGTTCTCAATCCTCCAACATGTAGATATCCCGTTGGACTTGGAGCAAATCTCACACGAATTTTTTCACTCATATTTTTTTATTTTCTTTAAAATATTCACAGATATTTTGTAAAACACACTCATTGCATTTTGGATTTTTAGGTCTACAAATTTCTCTTCCTAAAAAACTAAAACTCATTCCAATATCGTTCCAATATTTTTGTGGAATAATTTCCATCAATTGCTTTTCTATTTTTTCAGGATTTATTCCCTTTGCAATTCCAATACGTGGAACAACTCTCAAAACATGTAAATCCACAATTATTCCTTCTGCAATTCCGCCACTTTCACGAATTATTACGTTTGCTGATTTTCTTCCAATTCCAGAAAGTTGTATAAGTGTAGTTAACTTATTAGGAATATTTTTATCATCTTTTATGGTTTGAGAAAGTTCAATTAACCACTTTGATTTATTTGCAAAGTTTCTAACTGTTTTAAGATATTCAAATAAATCTTCTGGAAACGCAGTTGAAAGTTTTTTTATGGAAGGAAATTTTTCAAAAAATTTAGGAGCAACTTCATTTATATGTTTATCAGAATCTTGTGCTGAAAGAATTGTCATCACAAGAAGTTGATAACAATTTTGATAATTTAATGGATGTTTTTTATTTGAATATTTTTTTATTAAAGAAAATAA
>SXSO01000069.1 GCA_005792205.1 Bacteroidota bacterium
CAAACTATATTTGGGTAAATTCTAACTGCAGGAAGTGGAAATCTAATAAAATTTAAAAATTTTGCAATTGTTTCATTTTGAAAATTATTTTGTGGAATTATTTTTTCAAAATCAATGTCAAGTCCTATTAAACAAATTGGAGTTTGCATCTCACCTTTTCCAGTTCCTCTCACACTATATCCAATTGCGGGGCACAAAAATGTATTTGTTTTAAAACTTAACCAAAGCGTTTGTCCTTCGTAATCATCAATTATTATATGTTTTTGTCCTGAAATATTTCCGGGTTCATTTAATTTTCGTGGATAATAACTTGCTTTAAAATTTACATTTTGTAAAATAGGAAATTCATTTTGTAAAACTGGATAAAATCCTCCTACAATATTACTTATTGCATCAACTCTATCAAAACCCCACTTTGAAAAACCATCTTCAAATTCAATATATAATTCAAATAGAGTTCCTCCGATTGCTCCATAAATTAACGCATCCTTTTTTTCAACCTCACTCCATTCAAGTGAACGAGAAATTAAAAATGAAGAAAAATTCGCTCCCCAAAAATGCCCAACTTTATCAACATTTGCTCCATATTTTAAATCTTCCCTGAAGTGAAATGGTTGACGAAAATTTTTCCACCAAGCATCTGATTGATAATTATGTATTGCAGTTAGAGTTCTTAAATATGCAGTTGAGAGAATTATGATTTTTTGTTTTTGTGAAAGTTGAAAACTTGTTGTGTCTTTTGAAAAACTATATTGTGAGTATGAATTTAAAGTAAAAGTTAAAAGAAAAAAAAATCCCAAAAAAAAATTAACCATTTATTTTGGTTTTAAAATATTGAAGTGTTTTTTCTAATCCAGTTTTTCTATCAACTTTTGGAAACCAATTTAAAATTTCATTTGCTTTTGAAATATCAGGACGACGAATTTTTGGATCATCTTGTGGTAATCTTTCAAAAATAATTTTGCTTTTACTTTTTATAAGTTCAATAATTTCTTGTGCCAATTGAAGAATTGTAATTTCATCGGGATTCCCAATATTTATTGGTTCAAAATTGTTAGACATCATTAAACGATAAATTCCATCTATTAAATCGTCAACATAACACACACTTCGTGTTTGACTTCCATCTCCAAAAACTGTAACGTTTTCATTTCTTAAACATTGAGAAATAAACGATGGAATTGCTCTTCCATCATTAATTCTCATTCTTGGACCATATGTGTTAAAAATCCTTACAATTCTTGTTTCAAGATTGTGATAGCGATGATATGCCATCGTCATTGCTTCTGCAAATCTTTTTGCTTCATCATAAACTCCACGATATCCAATTGGATTTACATTTCCCCAATAATTTTCTTTCTGTGGATGAATAAGTGGATCACCATAAACTTCAGAAGTTGATGCAAGAAAAAATCTTGCGTTTTTTGCTTTTGCTAATCCAAGTGCTTTATGAGTTCCTAATGCTCCCACTTTTAACGTTTGAATTGGAAGTTTAAGATAATCAATTGGACTTGCTGGAGAAGCAAAATGCCAAACGAAATCAACATTTTCTTCAATAGAAATAAATTCAGTAACATCGCATTCTACAAATACAAAACTTTTATTTGAAAGAAGATGTGAAATATTTTCTAAGCTTCCAGTAATCAAACTGTCTAAACAAAATACTTTATGATTTTCACCTAAAAGTTTTTCACATAAATGAGATCCTAAAAATCCACAACCACCAGTTACAACACTTACTTTTTGTTTCATTTATTTTCTTCCAATACTGTAATAAATAAAACCATTTTCTTGCATTGTATCAATGTCATAAATATTACGACCGTCAAATATAAGTGGATTTTTAAGTAGTGATTTCATTTTTTGAAAATCAGGACGACGAAATTCATTCCATTCAGTTAATATCAAAAGTGAATCACAATTTTTTAGAACATCATAATTATTTGAAAAATATTTTATAGAATTTCCAAACAATTTTTTAATCTCATTCATTGCAACTGGATCATATACATTAATTTTAACTTTATGTTTCAAAAGATTTTTTATTATATCTATAGAAGGTGCTTCACGAATATCATCTGTATTTGGTTTAAATGATAAACCCCAAATTGCAAATGTTTTTCCTTTAATATTTTTTTTAAAATATTTTAAAATTTTTTCAACTAAAATATTTTTTTGAAATTTATTTACTTTATCAACAGCTTTTAAAATTTTAAAATCATATTTATTTTTATTTGATGTATGAATAAGTGCAGAAATATCTTTTGGAAAACACGAACCACCATAACCAATTCCAGAAAATAAAAAATGAGACCCAATTCTAACATCAGTTCCAATTCCACGACGAATAAAATCTACATTTGCACCAATTTTTTCGCACAAATTTGCAATCTCGTTCATAAAAGAAATTTTTGTAGCAAGAAATGAATTTGCAGCATATTTTGTAAGTTCAGCACTTTTTTCATCCATAAATAAAATTGGATTTCCATTTCTTACAAATGGAGCATATAAATCACCAATTAGTTTTTTTGCTCTTTCAGAACTTGTTCCTATTATAATTCTATCTGGTTTCATAAAATCATTTATCGCAGCTCCTTCTTTTAAAAATTCAGGATTTGAAACAACATCAAATTCAAATTTAGAATACTTTGAAATTATATTTTTAACTTGTTCACAAGTTCCAACAGGAACTGTACTTTTATCAACTATAATTTTATATTCGTTAAAATATTTTGCAATTTCTTTTGCAACATCAAAAATATA